>CBDUAX010000025.1:0-17251 GCA_965365235.1 uncultured bacterium | reverse complement strand
TTTCTATTCCCCTAGGCTGGGAACCCCCCCGAACAACTCCTGCACAGATCCTCGACTCATTTGCCCCTGCGAGCCCACCCGATACTCGGGGTCCCCCCCCGGAATACAGCCAACCAGGCCCAGGACCCCAACCTTTTGGGCCTCAGGTCCTGTATTCCCCTCAGAGTACCTCTTGATCTTTGCCTTCGAAGCTGACAAATTTTAAACTCAAAATGACTTCGGTTCGAATAATTCCTGAGTGCCGAATTCATCTGAAGGGTCTCCAACCTCTGCTTTAAGGAGCCACCATGGCCCATGTGGACCAGGTTGATCAAGAGCTACTGAGGGACCTTCGACCCCTGGCCGACTTCACCGATGAAGAGCTGGTGACAGCACATCTCGAAGGCCGTCCGGGTGCTTTTCAGCACCTGTACGATCGGTACCGAGATCGTCTGGTTCATTTCATCATTCGGAAGACCGGCGACGGGGATCGGGCTCAGGACCTGGTTCAGGAGGCCTTTATCCGTGTGACCCGCCACCTTCACCGCTTCGACACCACGAAGAAGTTTTCTACCTGGGTCTACACCATCGCCAGCAACCTCTCCAAGAACGAGCTTCGGAATCGCTCGCGGAGCCCGCTGGTTCTTTTCCAGAAGCTCCAGAACAGCTTCGACGACGACCATCGGCCGCTTCAGTTCGAAGACTCCCGGATGCGCCCGGACGATCTCTTTAGGAAGCGATATCTGAGAAAGATCGTGGAAGAGACCGTTGCCGAGCTCCCGGAACATCATCGTCTGGTTTTCCGCCTGCGGGAGATCGAGGGGAAGAGCTACGAGGAAATTGCCGATATCACCGGCGTGAACCTCGGTACCGTGAAGAGTCGGCTGCACCGGGCCAGAAGCTCCTTCGCTCAGCGGATCGAGCCTCTGCTGAACTAGAGGTCTTACCTCCTTCACCCCACGGTTGGGGTGAACTCGAGGCAGCGTGGAATTTGAAGAAGGGTCCAAGGGCAATAGGAGCGCTTGGACCCTTCTTCTTTGTTTGAGTTTTTTTCCTCGCTACCTTTGAGGCGTCAGCGTCCGGGAGCCGCTTTTGGATTCCCACACGACTTCCTGGGGGGAGAAGCCACCTGCCATGTTCGAGAACCTTCGTCAGGCCTTCAAAGAGGCTGTGGACAACTTCAAGGATGAGCTGAACCGGGACGACGTGCCCGAGGTGGTGGACGGTCTTCTGCGTCAGATGCAGGAGGAGGTAACGGACGCTCAAGCTCACGCCCATACGCTTGAAGCCCAGATCAAGAAAGCCCTTCAGCTTGCCGAGTTGGAGGAGAAGGAGATTGCCACCTGCCGTCGGCGGGAGGAGTTGGCGAGGCGAATCGGAGACGAAGAGACAGCTGCCGTCGCTGCCGAGTATGCCGAGAAACATGAGAAGCGGAAGAGCATCCAGGAGCAAAAAGCACTCGCCCTGAGGGCTGAGTTGGAGATGAAGCGGGGTGAGGTGGAGGACATGTTGGGCCAGTACAAGGAGGCCAAGGCCAAACGAGAGGCCCTCACGGCCACCACCGGCCGTGCCGGAGCCCGAAACTCAATCACCGAGGCCGACGACCTTTTTGCTCAACTCGACCGGATGGAGGAGAAGATCGAGGGGGCGGACCACCAACGGGAGGCCGAACAGGAACTCCTGTCCGAGTTGGGGGAGGATTATTCCTCTCCGCCACCCAGGGGACTTTCTCCGGAAGAGGAGGCAGAAGCCAAGTTGCGAGAACTGAAGCGGCTGATGGGGAAGGACTGAGCCCGACTGGGATAACCCTCCTACTCGCCCTTATCCGCGAATTCCCGGAAGAAGAGAAGGCCCGCGCATTCTCCCGCCAGGAAGAGCAACTCCTCTCGTTGTTCCCCCCCGACTAAGGCGCCGGCCTCTCCACCGACGACCTCCAGAAACCAACGTTTCCCACCCTCCACACCAAGGAATACCGAAACTGTCTCCCCCTCCCCGAACAGAAGGGCGGGAGCCTCCCTACCGGAAAGGAGGGAGGCCGGCGGTGCGGTGAAGTCCTTCCGCGGGGTATCCTGGCCCAAGTCCAGAACGAAGAAGGGGGAAACTTCTCCGTCTCCTTCCATCCGTTGGGAGTAGATCCCTCCCCGCTCGCCGCCCACGAGAAAGACAGAGCGCCAAACCGGAAGAGCAAACCTGGCTCGCTCACCCTCCCCACCCCAGACGGAGAAAGATCGAGTACCCGAACCCGGCACGGCATTGAGATATTTCCGAATATCGATGACGCCTTCGTCCATCTACCTCTTCCTCGTGGGTTTTCGGGTCCCGAATCCTGTCTGGGATGGGGCTGTCGGGTCGGGAGGTTCAGGAAGACCCCACCGACCAAGCCCGGACGGGGCCCTCAGTCCTGCTCAGGCTACATGGGAGGCCTCCCCTCCGTCAATCGGTCCATAGGTGTATCCAGACGGCGGCACCCCGGCTCTTCCAGGAGCTTCTGGTCGGAGGATCGTAAAATGGGTAGATTTTCAGCCGATTCGGACCCCGCCCCCCCAGCAATAAAAGGACCCGATGGAGAACTGGATCGGAATCGGTGTCTGGGTGGTCATGGGAGCCCTCATCGGGCTGGCCATGAAAGCCCTGATCAAACGACCCGAAGCAACTGAAGGCCACACCGCCATTCTGATGGTCCTCGGTGCCTTCGCCGCCGTGGTAGGTGGGATGCTCGGCGTGGGGATCTTCTCCTTTGAGGATCCCCTGGCTCTGAGTGTCGGTGGATTGGCAGGCGCCGCTTTCCTTGCCGCACTCTTCACCTATGTCTATCGCTGGGGCGTCCGGGGACTGATCTGAGCTTTCCGCGAGACCGGAAAAACGGACAATCGCCAGCCCCCTCAAAACGAAAGACGACGGCCCATTTGGGCCGCCGCCTTTTCTCGTCCCCCACGGAGGCACCCCGTGGAAGTTGGGTAAAGGAGAGGTGACCAGCCCCTCCTGTTCGGATTACGCGCCGAACTCCGCGGCACTGACTCTCTAGCTTACGCTCGAGAACCCGTGTTCTTACAACACTGGAACCGCCCCGCCCCGTACGTCCCTCCAGCGTCCTGCAATCAATATGACGAACCCCGAGCCCAGATGGTTGCCTCGGGAACTGCAACCGAACAAAGCCAGGGGAAAGAACTTCTTTTTTCCCCCCGGTTCTCCCTCCTACGGATGGCAGATGAAAAAGATTCAACGGCGCGGTAGATTCACCGGGAGGGTGCACTCCAGAGAGCAAACGCACCCTCCGGAAGCTTTCGTGAAATGGCCGGGTTGGCCTACTCAACAGGGTGCGGGGATCCCATGACAAACGTCCAGGCATACATCGACAAAGAGCTTTCCCGGTTCCGAGAAGAGCTCTTCGACTTCTTGCGAATCCCCTCCGTAAGTGCCCGGAGCGAACACGCGCCGGATGTCCAGGACGCGGCGACGTGGGTCGGCGATCGTCTGCGGGACGCCGGGATGACCGCATCGGTCATCAAGACCCCGGGCCACCCTGTGGTTCTGGGAGAATGGCGGGAGGCAGGACCGGACGCCCCGACCCTTCTGGTGTACGGACATTACGACGTCCAACCTCCGGAACCCCTGGACGAGTGGATCTCTCCCGCGTTTGAACCCACGGTCCGCGATGGCAACCTTTTTGCGCGGGGTGCTTCCGACGACAAAGGGCAACTCCTACTCCACATCAAAGCCATCGAGTCTCAGCTCCAGGGCAGAGGAAAACTACCGGTAAACGTGGTTGTGCTTGCGGAGGGCGAGGAGGAGGTCGGATCCCCGAGCCTGGTGCCCTTCGTCAAGGCCAACAAGGGCCGCCTGGCCTGCGATGCCGTGGTGATTTCGGATTCCTCCATGTTCGCACAGGGCCTCCCCTCCCTTCTGTTCTCCCTCCGTGGTTTGGCCTACTTCGAGATCCATGTTGAGGGCCCAGGCGGGGACCTTCACTCCGGAACCTACGGGGGGGCAGTTGTGAACCCGGGGAACACTCTGGCAAACATCGTCGCCTCACTGAAAGACCCTTCGGGGCGGATCGCCATTCCCGGCTTCTACGATGACGTCCTCGAATGGGATGCCGAAACCCGGAACGCGCTCCAGGCTTTGCCCTTCAACGCTGAGGATTTCCAGGGGGAAGTCGGGGCCCCGGGCTTGAATGGGGAGGCCGGATACTCCCTGCTGGAGAGGATCTGGATTCGCCCCACCTGCGACGTCAACGGACTCCTCTGTGGCTATACCGGGGAGGGAGCGAAGACCGTGCTCCCCGCCCGCGCCATGGCGAAGGTCAGTTTCAGGTTGGTTCCGAACCAAAGTCCAGGGCGAGTAAAGGAACTTTTAGAGGCCCACCTATTCGAGGTGGCGCCTCCCGAAGTAAAGGTCCGGGTCGAAGAACTACATGGAGGCCGTCCCTGGAAAGCGGAACTGAGCGGGACCTTTTTCGAGGCTGCTCAAAGGGCTCTGACAACCGCCTTCGGTACGGCCCCCGTCCTGACAGGAGAAGGCGGCTCCATCCCCATCGTGGTTGACTTTCAGGAAATCCTGGAAGCCCCTGTGCTTCTCATGGGTTTTGCCCCTCCAGGGGCCAACATGCATGCCCCGAACGAATGGATCCCCCTGGAAAACTTCGAAAAGGGGATCCGTGCGGTTGCCCAGTTCTACGGGGAGTTGGAGCCGTAGAGCCGCACCGGTCTGGACCGCAAAAACGGCTGTGTAGACGAGCGATGCTCCTCGGTGGCCGGGTTGCTTCTCTCAGCGCTGGAGCTCAGGCCCCATCAGGAACCATGGACCCGGCCCGAAGCAGGGCCCGGGCCTTGTTCAGGGTTTCCTCGTACTCCCGGGTTGGATCCGAATCCACCACGACCCCTGCTCCCGCCTGGACCGACGCTTCCGACCCGGTCACCACCACCGTCCGAATGGTGATGGCTGTGTCCATGTTTTTCCCACCGAAAGAGAAGTAGCCCACGGCACCGGCGTAGGGGCCCCGTTTCACCGGCTCCAACTCGTCGATGATCTCCATCGCCCGGATCTTGGGAGCCCCCGAAACCGTCCCCGCCGGGAAGCACGCCCGAAGCACATCCATGGCCGACAGGCCCTCCTCCAGGTCGCCCTCCACCTGACTCACGATGTGCATTACGTGGGAATAGCGTTCGACCACCATCAGATCCGGAACCACCACCGAACCGAATCGGGCCACGCGGCCAACATCGTTTCTGCCCAGATCCACCAACATCCGATGCTCAGCCAGCTCCTTTTCGTCCGCCAGAAGGTCTGCGGCGAGGGCTCGGTCCTCCTCGGCGCTCTTTCCCCGAGGCCTGGTCCCGGCGATAGGCCGCACCGTCACCCGCCCCTCCTCCACCCGAACCAGCACCTCCGGTGAGGTTCCGATGAGCGTGAGTCCATCCAACTCCAGGTAGTAGAGATAGGGAGATGGATTCACCGTTCTGAGGACCCGATAGAGGTCGAAGGGACGACCCCGGAAAGGCATACCCAGACGCTGGCTCAGAACCACCTGAAAGGCGTCCCCGGCCCGAATGTACTCCTTCACCTGCTGGACTCCGGCTTCAAACTCCTCCTGGGTCATGCTGCTGGTGAAGGGCGGGTCCTCTTCGGGTTCGGGCCTCAGGGCCAAGGGGGCCAGGACGGTTTGCCTGCCCAACCGCCCGACCAGATCCTCCGCTCGACGGGCCCCCTCCTCATAGCGCTCTCGAAGCTGTTTCTCCGACAATCCCGGCTCAACGTCCACCGCCGCCACCGCCAATCCCCTCCCGAGAAGATTGTCCACAGCCAGGACCAGGTCGGTGAAAAGGAAGAGTCCATCGGGGAGATCCAGATCGTCAGCGGGGACGTTCGGAAGTCGCTCGATATTCCTGACCACATCATAGCCGAAGAACCCGACGGCCCCACCCCAGAACCGAGGGAGTCCTGCCACGTTGGCCGGGGTCTGGGCTCGAAGTCGGGTGTCCAGATCCCCCAACGGGTCCTCCGTCTCTACGCTTAGCCAGCCCGTGTTCTCCTTCCAGATGGAGACCTGCCCACCTTTCAAACGCCACGCTTCCCTTGGGCGGCTTCCCAAGAAGGAGTATCGGGCCCATTGTTCACCCCCGACGACGGATTCCAGCAGGAACCCGAAGGGGGGCTCGGCCAGCTTTTTGTAGGCAGTTACAGCCGTTTCGGTGTCGAACAGGAACTCGTGCCACACCGGGACAACCCCAGCCCCCCTCGCTAGCATCTGGAAATCAGAGAACGACGGAAAAGTTTGCATGCAAAAAGCTCATGAGGAGGACCCAAGGCCCTCCCCCATTGAAAGAAACCCGGTTGCAGGAGCGGAGATGAATGTCCTCCGGCACTGATTCCAAGTCAACTCTCGTCCTCGCAGTGGATACCGGAGGGACATTCACCGATCTCCTGCTCCTTGATGATGGCCGCCTGAGAAGCTTGAAGGTGCCGTCGACTCCCAGAGATCCGGCCGACGCGGTGCTGGGGGGAAGCAGCAGCATCTTGGCCGGATCGGCTCTCCCCCACCGACTGCTGCACGGCTCCACCGTGGCGACCAACAGCCTCCTCGAGCGGAAGGGGGCCAGGGTCATCCTGGTGACCAATCGGGGATTCGAAGACGTAGTGGAGATCGGGCGACAGAACCGCCCTCAACTCTACTCCTTGGTGGGTCACCGACCCCCGCCGCTGGTAGCGCGGGAAGACCGGGTCGGGATTGCCGGGCGTCTGGGCCCGGAGGGAGAGGAGATCCAACCTCTCGATCCGGAAGAAGTTCGTGGGCTCACGGATCGCCTGGCCGATGGTGAAGCCCTGGCCGTGGTCCTGCTCCACTCCTACGCCCAGGTCGCCCATGAAGAAGCGGTGGCCACAGTGTTGGAGGAACTGGGGAAACCCCTCTCCGTCTCCTCACGTCTTTTGCCCGAATACCGGGAATACGAGCGGACCTCCACCACGGTGGTGAACGCATATGTGTCTCCGACCATGTCCCGGTACCTCGGTCGCCTCCATGAGGAGAGTGGTGCCGAAACCGTCCACATCATGAGCTCAAACGGCGGGGCCGTCCCGGTGGAACGCTCCATCCGAGAACCCGTCCACACAGTACTTTCAGGACCGGCCGGAGGTGTGGTGGGCGCCCTTTCCTGGGCCAAGAGATCCGGGTACGACCGGATCATCACCTTCGACATGGGGGGGACGTCGACGGACGTATCTCTCTGCCCCGGTCGGCCCCTCCACACCCGAGAGTTCGAGATCGCCTCTCAACCGGTGGCCATTCCAGTGATCGATATCCACACCGTCGGAGCCGGGGGAGGGTCGCTTGCCAGGGTAGATGCGGGTGGGGCTCTGAGGGTAGGCCCTGAAAGTGCTGGCGCCGACCCAGGCCCCATTGCCTACGGTCTGGGTGGGGTGGAGCCCACCGTCACCGATGCCCATGTTTGGCTGGGCCGGCTTCCGGTTGATGCCTTCCTGGGCGGAGAAGGAGCGTTGGACCGAGATCGGATCGCTCTGCCCCTCTCCTCCCTCTCCCAAGCGCTGGGCAAGGACAAAGAGGAAACGGCCGAGGGGATCCTTGCCGTGGCGAACACAGCCATGGAGAGGGCCCTCCGAGTCATCTCCGTGGAGAGGGGATTCGACCCGGCCGACTTCGTGCTGGTCGCTTTCGGTGGGGCAGGGGCCTTGCATGTGGCCGAGCTCGCTGAGCGGCTCGGTACATCCAGGGCGCTGGTGCCTCCGGATCCCGGCCTTCTTTCAGCGTATGGGATGTTGGCAGCCCCACCCACCAGGGAAGTTTCTCGGACCCTCCTGGTTTCCTCGGCCGAGGGTCGGGTCGAGGAGATCCTGAACCAGGCCTTCGACGGTCTCAGAGACGAGGCGCTGGGGCAGATGGTTCGGGAAGGGAATGCCCCTGAGGGCCTGACGGTAAAGGGCTGGATCGACGCACGCTACCGGGGCCAGAGCTTTGAGCTCCGGGTCCCCAGGCAGGGTTGGGTGGATGCGTTCCATGAATCCCATCTGGAACGGTACGGCTATGCCAGAGAAGACACCCCTGTGGAGGCCGTGACAGTGAGAGCCGTGGCCGAAGGTCCACCCCTGCCCCTTTCCCACCCGGCCCTTCCGGAGGCCGACGGGCCCCCCTGGTCCGAAGCGTGCTCTGTCTACCACCAGGGTGAGGAGATCGCCGCCGGCAAAGTCTGGCGCAAAGACCTCCGGCAAGGCCATGTACTGGAGGGTCCGACCTTGGTCCTCGAATACAGCTCCACCACATGGCTACCTCCAGGTTGGCGGTGTGAGGTAGACACCTGGGGAAGCCTGAATCTGAAGTTACAGTAACGGCCGAAAGAGAGGGCCCCTCCCGGGACCCTTTCCAGGAAACGCCGACAATGGATGCGGAGCAGTCGATGGACGTTGCGGACACGAAGGATCTCAAGCCTCCCTACGGGTGGGCATTGGTGGCCACTCTGGCCGTGGCGGCTCTCTATGTGGTGACCCTGGCCCCCACGACTTCTTTCTGGGACACCTCAGAGTACATCGCCACCAGCCACATCCTGGGCATCCCTCACCCACCGGGAAACCCTCTCTTCGTGGTGCTGGGGCGAGCATGGGATTCCCTTCTGGCACCCCTCGGGCTCTCCGTCGCAGTGAGAATCAACCTCTTCTCCACGGCCATGAGCGCCATGGCTCATGGGTTCTGGTTCCTCGTGGTCCACCACATCCTTCGCCATATGAGCCGGGACCGGACCTTTCGGATCGGCGGTGCTTTCCTGGCCGTCCTCGTCAGCGCCACAGCTTTCACGGTATGGAACCAGTCGAATGTGAACGAGAAGGTCTACACCGTTTCCCTGTTCACGATCGCCCTCCTCTCCTGGCTGATCTTCCGGTGGCAGGAAAATCTCGGAAAAGGGAAGGACGACAACCTCCTGATCCTCATCGTCTTCATCCTGGCTCTTTCGGTGGGAAACCACCTCATGGCGTTCCTGGCGGCACCGGCGTTGGGCCTCTTCATACTCCTGGTTCACCCGAAGACGCTCCTGAACGTCAAGCTCTACGTGGCGGCCGCGGTAGCATTATTTCTGGGGCTTTCCATCCATCTCTTCCTGCCCATCCGGGCCGGGCTGGGTCCCATCATCAACGAAGCGTCCCCAACCTGTGAATCCATAGGGGGTGCTTTCGTGAGTATCCTGACCTGGGGTCAGGGCGGATGCGAGGCCCTCTCTTCGGCTTTGAGTCGAGACCAGTACGTCAAACCACCTTTGAATCCGCGGTTGGCCCCCCTGCACCTTCAGTTCGCCAACTACTTCCAGTACTTCGACTGGCAGTGGGCCAGGACCCTTCAGGGGACACAGAGCCTCTTCGCCGCTGCCCGTCTGCCGTTCACCCTGCTCTTCACAAGCCTGGGCCTGTTTGGTGCAGTGGAGCACTTCAGGAAGGATCGGGCGAGCTGGTGGTACGTGGCGACGCTCTTCGGCACCCTCTCCGTCGGGTTGGTTTACTACCTGAACTTCAAGTACGGGTACTCCATCTCCGATCCGATGGGTGGAAACCCCGAGCTCCATGAGGTGAGAGAGAGGGACTACTTCTTCATCGTCAGCTTCTCCCTCTGGGGGTTGTGGGCAGGGATGGGGATCGCGGGGATTTGGCAGACCCTGGCCGGGAAGTTGAAGGGCAACCTCCGATTGGCCACTCCGGTTCTGCTCCTCGCCTTCCTTCCCCTGGCACTCAACTGGTCGTGGGCCAGCCGGGCGGGCGACTACTCGGCACGGGACTGGGCTTACAACCTACTCATGAGCGTCGAGCCCTACGGGGTCGTGTTCACCAATGGAGACAACGACACCTTCCCACTCTGGTACCTTCAGGAAGTCGAGGGTCTGAGGCGAGACGTGACCGTCATCGTCACCTCCTATCTGAACATCGACTGGTACGCACGGCAGCTCCGTGACCTCACGGGGCCTTGTGCTCCCGGCCAGGACCCTGACGAGGATCCCACCCTCATCTCCTGCCAGCGCCCCTACACATCCGAGGGGTCACCCCGAGCGGAGTTCGTCACCGCAGAAAATGCGGAGGACGTGGAAGCTTCAGGGAAGGTGCCGTTGGTGGTGGATGAACCCATACGCGCCCCCACCAGAACGATTCTGGCCCTTGACGACTCCCAGATCATCCAGGCTTCCTCGGCAGTCTTCCCTCTTCGGGAGGACCGAACCGTGGACCTTGGGTCCGGGGTCACCGGGATGCTCAGGGCCCAAACCCTGGTCTACCCATGGCACCAGTTCGCCCTTTCCATCATCAGCAATTCCCTAGGGGATCGGCCCATCTACTTCGCCTCCAGCGGGGATGCCGCAGATGCCCTGGGACTGACACCCTTCCTTGTTCGTCAGGGTGTTGCGTACAAACTCAATCCAGGCCTCCCAGACCCGGAGATTTTGGAGGGGGTGGAAGAGCTCTCCCTATCTCCTCTCTCCTCCGTGACTGGGCTATGGTTGGACGTGGAGCGCACGCGAAAACTGGCATGGGAAGTGTTCCAACATCGAGATGGGCTTCCCGACGCCTGGGCCGTGTGGCCGTACCGCGCTGTCCTGGGGGTTCCGAGCTACTACGCCTGGGTCCACTACTCCCTCTACCAGGCTGCAACGGAGGCAGGGCGGGAAGAGGAAGCCCTGGAGAATATGGGAAGAGCGGAAGCATGGGCCCGTTTGGGGACGTAGCCGGTCGAACGAGACCGCGGGGAAGCTAGCGTCCTCCTCAGCGGATCCGCAGGACACCCACCCCGGCTGGGAGAGTGCGAAGAGGCGGTAATCCCTTGGCTACGGATTCTCGGTACTCGAACAGGCCGTCGAAGAACTCAGGGGCCCGCTCCACCACCGACCCACGGGTGAGGAGGAGGATCTGGGGGATCCGGGAGAGGGCCCTGCGGAGCAGGCTCAGGCATCTCAGTTGGTCTTCCTGCCCCATCCTGTCGAAGGGATCGCCCAGCACGAACGATCCCAGAGGGCTCCAGTCCTCGGAGAGTAATTCCGCCAGCGCCATACGGAGGGCGACCGTGGCGGCGGCCTGATCCTGATCGGCCTCAACCCCGGCGCCGGTTCCTCCCTCGACCAGTTGGACCTCCCCGTCACCGGCCTCCTCGCTCAGCCCCAGAATCCTCCCCCCGGTGATGCGGTTGAGGCGTCGTCCGCCCCTGTGGAGGAGGCGAATCCTCGACTCCTCCAGAATCTCTTCGGCCAGGTCACGAACCAGTTGGAAGAGAATCCGGGCCTGTTCGGGTGGCTCCAGGGCCCCGATGACCTCATAGTCGATTGGATCTTCAGGTTCCTTGGTCTCCAACCCTCTCTCTTCCTCGGCCTTCAGCAACTCCCACCGACCCTGGACTTCGGTTTCCCTCAGCCGGAGATCGTCCATTTCCCTCAACGCCGATCTGGCGCGTTCCAGCCTTTCGGTGCACCCATCAAAGTCGGCATTCAATCGGAGCGACTCCCCCTCCAGCCGGATCAGGTCCTCCGGTTTGGTCTCGAGTTGCTCCCACCGCCTCCGCCACCACTGCCCATCCTGAACCAACCCTTCCCACTCCTCCTGCAACTCCTCCAGAACCCTCCCTGCGTACTCCTCCAGGGTTCTGCCGCACGTTGGGCAGGAACTCTCCGGCCCAAGGTCTTTCAGGCGCTGTATCCGATCTCTCAGCTCTTTGCCCCGGTCCCGGTACGCCAGGAGATTCGTCTCGGCGTCCTGCCGTTCCCGGTGCCAATCCATGGTGGCGGCCTCCACGTCCCCAGTGACCTCGGCCAACGATCCTCGCAGCTCCCTGAGCTCTTGTTCCAGCTGGGTGACCTGCTCAGGAACGTCGTCCAATGCTCTCAGCTGGGCGGTCAGGTCCACCATCTCTGATTCCAGCCGGAGTCGCTCATAGTCCCGGGCCGACAACTCCCGGAGAGCTTTTCCCCTTCTCAACCCGGGATAGAGGTTGACCAGGGTCTCCCGGAGGAACGCCAACTCATCCACACCTCGGGACATGGCCAGAAGTTCAGCGCCTTTCTTCAGCAGCTCCTCCGGCACCTCTCCTCCTAGACCACACCAGGCCAGAGCCACGCCTTCCGGTAAAAGTCCCCAAGCCCTCGGTTCGTCCTCCTCTCCTCCGAAGGTTCGCTGCGCGGGGACCGGTCCGTTCCGTACCCAGAAGGTTTCTTCCTGCATGCCCAATCGGAGGGCAACAGAGGGTCCCCTCTTTCCTTCCGCCACGGGTTCCATCCCCGGTGGCTCCTGAAGAATCCCCACTCCCCACAAGAGAGCCCCGACGAAGGCCCGCAAGGTCCTCCCATCCTTCCCCATCCAACCCAGAAGGCCTTCCTGGGCATCCATGCTCACTTCGCCAAGAAAAGGGAGTTCCGAGGCATGAAGCTCCCGGAGGAGGAGTTCTCCCTCCAGGCCGGGCAGCGATCCGGAGTCCGGCCGACCGGCCAGAACCTCTGTCAAAAGAGCAAAGACCTCCTCGCCGCCTCCACTCCGTATCTGTTCCTTCAGGGCCCTGAGGGCAAACCCTCGGTCCCGTGACACAAGGGGGAGAGGGTTCTCCTCGGCCAGGTTCTGAAAATCATCCACCTCCACCGCCAGGTGGAGGGTTTGGTCCCTGAGGGGCGCGAAGAGCCCCTGGCCCTCTCGTTTTACCTCCTCGGGGGAAAGACCCTCAATTCGGAGACGAACGATCTTCCCTTCGATCCCGCCTGGGACCTCACCAAGCACCTCCATGACCCGTCCACGGAGGCGGGTGGCCTCTCCATGGGGAATCCGAATGGGGGCGAGTGCGACCACGGGACGTCCCGGGATCGGATGGAACCGAGACACCCCCTTCTCCAGATCGAAGGTCAGGAATCCTTTCTCCTGCGCCGCCTCTCGCCAGGGCTCGGGCCCCACCCTTTCCAGGGACCCTGAGTAGAAGGTTCTCGGACCGACCTCCTGGTGTTGGTGCTGGAACCCCAACGCCACATAGTCCCAAGGTGTTGGATCCAGGTGGACCCCGGGTCCTGCCCCTGTCCCGACTCCGGCATAGGCCAGGAGAAGATTCCAGCGCGCTTCTGGATGGGTCCGAAACTGAGGATAGGGCCTCCGGACCACGGCCCCATGGGGTACCAGATACAGGTGGGTTTCCAGATCTCGGAGGAAGATGGAGCGGGCCGACCCTGTCACGGCCTCTACCTGAGGGAAGGGATCCAGGGCTGCCAGTGCCCCTGGATCTGTCATTGGCCGGGGCGTGTCCCGGGCACCGGCAACCATGAAGATCTGGGTGGAGGGGATGGCGCCTCGGAAACTCTCCAACCCCCGTGCCAGCTCAACCAGAGCCCCCGGCGGAGGATCGGGCCTGTCGAAGATGTCCCCGACCAGGAAGATGAGGTCCGGTTTGAGGCTGATTACCTCCTGGACCGCCCGCTGGAAGGCCAGGGCCACATCCCTTTCCCGCACATTTCGCCCGCCATCGGTCCGATCATAGGCCCGATGCCCAAGGTGCAGGTCGGAGAGGTGTGCCAGGAGCAAACCCTCAATCCTCCCTCTGGCGGCTTACGCCGAACCCCGGAAGAGCCGGCGACCAGATGGGCGCCTCCGGCCCCGAAAAGACAAGAAATTCCTCCCCCTCACCCTGGTAGAGGACCACCCGCTCGAAGGCCTCTCGAGCCTTGCCCAAGAATGCCTCCAGAGGCGTTTCCCCCGGGGGGCCGATGGAACCCATCCCACCCAGAACCACGGTACCTCCTGGACCTGAAAGCCTGGCCAGATGGGGGAAGGCAGAATCTGGCAGCCAGGGCAACCGGCCCAAGGAGGGAAGGAACTCGGAGTCGATGCGAATCAATGGGAAAAGGCCCGCCAGCTTCGAGACCACGGACCAGGGCTCTCCCACATGGAGATCAACGGCCTTCCAGCCGACGAAGGACTTCAGGTGGGTCCGGGCCATCTGAACGAGCTCCTCGCTCCCTTCGACGACGGTGATTGTGCTCTCCGGAAACCCTCTCGAGAGAAGGCGAGCGAAGGTTCCGCTCCCACCACCCAGATAGAGAACCGCTCCTGGGCCCTGGCCCTCTCCCTCCAGGGCAGCTAGAGTCGCCCGTTCCCACCCTCGCCCAGGGTCTCCATCCGGAGTTTCCGATCCCCTTACCCGACCGTCTTCCAGAAGAACCCGGTGGGGCACGCCGTCGGCTCCACTGACCCGTTCCTCCACCCTGATCTCCCCTCGATGACTCCACCTCAACTCGAGGAGTTTCTTCTGGGGCCGCCCGTCCAGGACCCAGCCCTGCAGGAGGGCACCGCCGGAAAGAGCCGTCAGGCAGACGAGATAGAGGGTATAGGGAGCCATGTTCGGCAAAAGGAATCCACCGGTGAGAAAGAAGCCCAGAGCCAGTCCAACCACCGACGGAACTCCGATGGTCGCCGTGGGGATCCGCCTCTCACCCCCTGGGCACGCCATGGCGCCCAGGAGGGACCCGAGAGCAAAGAGGGGGAGGCTTCCCAGAAAAGCCAAACCGAGACCCTGGCCGATCCCTCCAGTCAGGAGTTCCTCGATGAAGGTCATCCCCGTTGAGAAAACCGCAGCCAACGCAAAGGTCACCAGGGAAAAGAGCCACCTTCGCCGCACCTGCTCCAGGGGACCCTCGCCGATCTGGAAGGTGCCGCTCCAGAGGCCTAGGGCCAGGGCACCCGTCTCCACCGTGAGAATCAGAGTGAGAGCCGGAAGGAATCCCTCGGCCGAGTATAGGAGAAGGCTGGCCGACATCTCGGCGGCCCCGGCAATGGAGGCTCCCACCAGAAGGGGAGGCATCGGACCAAGGATGGCGCGGGTTCGGGTCAAGGCTTCAACCCTCCGAGAGCCCCTCTGTGGAAGATCAAAGGGTCTCCTTCCCCAGCCCCACATTCCACTGCAGAAGCCAAAAACACCGAATGGTCTCCCCCCGGGAAAACCCGGGTGACCCGACATTCGAGCCAGGCCAACGCCTCCGGAATCCTGGGATCGCCCAAAGACCCCTCCATCAAGTCCACCCCTTGGAAGCGATCCTCTGGTTCAGCAGTGGCAAATCGAATCGCCAAATCCTTCTGATTGGAGGAAAGGACCGACACCGAAAACGAAGCTCCTGGGACCAACAAGTCGTGGGCCCCGGCATCCTGGTGAATGCACACCAGGACGAGAGGTGGATCCAGAGACACCGATGTGAACGCGCTGACGGTGAGTCCCACGAGTGCACCACTCTCCCCCCTGGAGATCACTACCGTGACCCCTGTGGCGAAGCGCCCCAAAACACTACGGAACCTCTTCTCCTCGATCATGCCGCTCCTGGCCGGCATCCCCGGCTTTGCCTCCGACCCACCCTGACCCTAGCTTTTCATCGGTTTTCCCGGGCTCCCGACGAACCCGTATCGATCAATGCGCTCCGGCAGGTTCCTTCGTTCGGACCCTGGGAGGGATTGAAAAGAAGTGATGATCAGAAGAGTACCCCGCTGGCTCCTGGTGGTTGGCATTGTAAGCGCCGCATCTGCCTGCGACAACGTGTCCTTCGAGGGCTTCCACCTGAGTCTCGAAGGCCCGGCCCAGGACTCGGCCTTGGCAGTGCAGGATACCACCCTCCAACCACCCCCTCAGGACCCGGCGGCAACGCTGGGCCCCCTCCTCTACGCAGGGAAGCGAGCGGGGAACAGGGCGTGGGTTTTTCCTGTGGCTGAGATCACCGGCGAAGGTCTCCAGCCCCTCCCCGAGGGGGCACGGGGTGAGGAGTTGACGACGCAGATCCTACAGGGGCGACTGCGGATCGGTGGCGAGTTGGCGCTTTTTCATCAGAACCGTAGGGTCGGTACCCTGGTGGTAGATCAGACCGAGGTCGTTTCCGAAGAATACTGCCAACCGAGACCCCGTGGATCCGGTCTGCTGCTTCTGCTTCCTGAAGCGAACGACGCACAAAACTTCCTGGCGCTCGAACCCGCTCGAGCCGGAGGGATTCCCTTCGGGGTCTCCGAGGATCTGTCCAGCACCTATGATCAGAGGGTGGCGTCCCTGAACCTGGGGCGCGAAGCGGTTCCTTTGACCGGAGCGCCCTGGCCTCCATCCCTTCTGGACATCCGGCAAGACCTGCAGATTTTGGATCTACCGGGGATGGAGGGCCCCGCGGTTATGGCGACCTTCGTGCACCTGGACCAAATACAGGTGGGGCCGGCTCCGGAAGACGCCTATAGCCTCCTTGTCCTCGGGGAGCCCAGGGGGTCCCAATTCGATCTGACATACGCCTGGTACCGTCCCGTAGGGACGCAGGGAAAAGGGGTGCCTCGCTACTTTTCCCGGTTGGACTGGGATCGGGATGGAGACGATGAAATTCTCCTCGAGGTTCTCGGGTCCCAGAGCCGCTGGTTCGTTGGCTTGGACCGAGGCTCAGAGGGGTGGGAGACCATCTATCAGGATCCGTGCGGAACCCCTGACGCTTTGGGCGGTGGTGGGTGATCCAGCGGGCCCTTCCTCTCCTCCTCTCCGCGTGTGTCTTTATCCTGGGATGCGGCGCTGAAAAGGCGCCATCGAAAAGGGAGGGGGAAGCTTCAGCCGGTACCGTTTCGGTCCAGGGTACGCCTGTCCGACTCCAGGACGCCTCAGGCCGAATCCTCTCGCTAGTAGATCTCCCGAACCGGATCCTCTCCCTGGTTCCCTCCGGCTCCGAGACGCTTTTGGCGATCGGGGCCGGAGATCGTCTGGTGGGCCGCACCGACTTCGACGAGGTGCAGGGTGTGGCGCATCTTCCCTCTGTGGGAGGCGGTCTCCACCCCAACCTCGAGGCCATTCTGGCTCTGGATCCCCACCTTGTGATCCGGTTCGCCGACGGCACCGACACACGGACTCCCCTTCGCCTGGACGAGATGGGGATCCCCCACTTTTCCATCGATCCCAAGAGTATCGAATCGGTACGGGGGATCATTCGGGACCTGGGGATCCTTACGGGAAACACCGAGGAAGCCTCCACCGTCCTGGAGGCCATGGACGCTTCCCTCCAAAGCGTCCGGGATCGAGTACGAGGGAGGAAGCGGCTGAAGGTGGCCTACATCCTAGGGGGTGGACCGCCCTGGGTCGCCGGGCCCGGAAGCTTCATCGACGACCTTCTGACCGTTGCTGGCGGTGACAACGCTTTCGCCGACCTGGACCAGGTGTACGGACCGGTGAACACTGAGGCATTTCTGGCCCGGGAGATCGACCTCCTGATGGCGGCCGAAGGGGCAGAGTTTGCCCTCCCGGTCTTGGACATCCCCCTCAGGCGGG
>CBDUAX010000024.1:0-17563 GCA_965365235.1 uncultured bacterium | reverse complement strand
CCCCGAAAGGCCGGCGAAGGTTGCCGGCCCGAATCTTGGACTTCTTCCCAAAGGCTCTTGGTTTCCGCCTGTAAGGCAGCCACTGCAGAGAGGTCCGCGTCGGCTCCTCCTATCTGGAAGGGGAATCGCTGGAGCACCGCGCCAGGGCCTCGGCAAAAGGCGTTGCGCCGTTCGGCCCATACCTGGTTGATACTCCCGCTGATGGCCACCTCAGTGTTCCCAACGGGCGCCCTCAGAAGGCGCTCGATCCGGGAAGCCACCTCGCCGGCCTGATCATTCAGAATCGAAAAAGAACTTCGAAGGGCCAGGACCTGTCCGTCCGCGGCGAATCTCGCTTGAGTAGCCTGGTCGCGAGCACCGTCGTCCCCCGGGTTCTCGGCCAGGAGAGCAAGGGCGCCGGATAGGGCCCCCAGCTCCTGGACATAAGGCCGACTCACCTCGCCATAGAGCTGACCCTGGGCGTCTGGCGGAGAAACCAGGTGAAGAGGTTGGAACACATCTCCCATCACCGCCGAATCCACCGATGTGTGTCTACTGGCTTCCGCCAGAAACTGGAACAGGGGAGACGATGGGCTGGAGATCTGGTCGAGGGCCCTGGCCGCTCCCCGGGCTCCCGCATATCTGGAGATTTGGCCCGATCCAAGGTACGCGATCCAGGCCTCGACATATTCACGTTTGTATCGAGCCGTCAGCTCCTCTGACATCCTCCGAGTATCCAGGCCAGCATAGAACTGGTCTCCGACAACCCAGGCTTCCCGGGTCAGGAACCGCTCGATGTTGTCCAGGCGGTTGAGAACAAACCCCCACCCCTCCTCCGTGAACGCTCCCGGGACCTCGAACCCACTCCTCAAAACCCCCTGGGATTCTGGGTGGTCCCTGTTGAAGAGGACAGACTCGAACTGGCCGTTGGCTTCCGAGCGCAGGCCGGCGTAGTAGGAATCCGCGTTGGCGTTGGCTTTCAGGTACGCCCGGGTCTGGCTGATCAATGGCTCGTTTGCCACATCGGCATACGGGTCTTCGTGACGGAGCTCGGAGCCGAAAAGGTCGAACTGTCTCCGCGCCAACTCGAGTCTGACCTCATCCACGGACCGGGTGCTGGACCAGATTGACTGGAGGGCAGGTCCCATAAAAGACACACTACTGGAATCCGGGAATCGGGTTGTGATCATGTAGGCTTTCAAGGCACTGTACTTGGCCTCCCAAAGCTCCGAAGGAGCTTCCTCCGGGCCGTCCCCCAGCGAAGCAATAAGGTCTGCCCGGGTCGACTCATACAAGAGGGACCGGAAGAGGCCGAAGTACACTCGACGGGCCTCTCTATACAGGGGAGATCCAGAGAAGAGACCCCATCGGAACCGGAGTGGCCTGCGTCCATGATCGTATTCGGCAAGCTTGGCCACCTGGTTGCCCAGGGAGTCCAGGGCCCGGAGGTCCTCTTCCAGAGGGGTCGATGCAGCGGAAGGCCGGACGGCTTGGACGGCTTCGATGGCCTCCCTGGTTTCCCGTTGAAGTCCCCGATTCCCCAGATAGGAGGTGAGAAAGAGAAGCGCCAGAACAGAGACAGCCGCCAGTCCGGAGCCAAGGACCATCCGCTTCCGAAAGGCGGCCTGAGGCCCGCCCATGGACGCTTCCACAGCCACCTTGTCGGGGAGCACGACGTCGGTGAGGAGGCGCCCCAGGAATGTCCATTGGGCCACCCGGCTCCTCGAGACGGGGGGGGGAGGTGCCGCCCCAGGGATCTGGGAGGGGTCGAACACCATCGTAGCGCCCTTCGAAAGATCGGGTACCGGAGGAGCCACCGCCGGTTCGGGCCGAGCATCCACCGCCACAGGACGAATCCCGGTGAAATAGAAGCCCCTCAGGAAGGGGTTGATGCGGAGTTGGCTCGGTCGGGTCAGCTCCAGGAGGAAATCCCTGGCCTCGTCGGTGACCTTCCGGAACTCCCTTGGAAACTCGTAGGCCGAAGTCCGATCCAGGTGGTTCCCCTCCCGTGCCAGCACCTCCGGTCGGCGATGAGAGAGGGAGAGGAAGACACTCTCCAGAGCCCGTTCCAGACGCGCACTCTGCCAGCGATTGTAGAGGCCCGGATCCTCCCCTTCGGCCAGGGGGAGGGTCACCCCCAGGGGTTGCCCGGCCTCGGCCTCCGAGAGATTCCGAACGAACTCAGTGAAGTGGGGGATCTCGTCGGCCTTGGTGAAGAGGACGTAGACCGGAAGGCGTCGATCCAATCGTACTGCCGCTTCCTCGAGCTGCTCCCTGAGTTCCTTGGCGAGGGCATTCAGAGATCCTCTGTCACCTCCAGTCAGGTGTTCGCTTCCGACGCACACCACGGCGACCCGGGAAGGGTGCTCCTTGAACGCGGTCCGCCAAGACCCGGTTCGGATGGCGTCCAGGACCCGCGTCCACCCCTGCGGTGCTTTGAATACACCTTCCCCCGCCTCCAGGAAAAGCGTATCCCTGCTCAACCACAGGTTCAGATTTGGAGTCGGTGGAGGAGGCTCTCCCCCATCCCCATCCCCAGCCAGGAGGTCGGTCTCCAGTCCCGCCTGCTGAACTACGCTCGTTTTGGCGCTCCTCGCCGGCCCCAAGAAAAGAACCACCGGGAGAGATCGGAGACCCTGTTTCCCCGTCACTCCAGACGCTGTGAGCCTGCGGCTGGCCGTTGAAAGAAAGTCCACCACCTCCACCGCCTCGGGCGCTTTTTCCTTCTTTCCCTTCTTCGGGAGTAGGCGATGAACCAGATAGACGATGAGAGAACCCAACAACCAGAGGGCCACGCGAAGGGCCCAAAGCCTCCATCCTTGTAGTCTCAACCACAGCCCGATATACCACCCAATAATCCCCACTACTCCCAAGGCAGGGACACTGAACATCAGGGTTCTAGGCGAGAAGAATCTCATTTCTCCGGGTTCCCCCCGCTAAAGGATGACTCGCTCGGCCAGCTCGGCGACATCGGAGTTTCCGGACATGAGGAAAAGCCGAAAGACAATAAAAAGGACCACCGCAGCGGCGAAGGCTGCCACCGTGGATTTGAGGAGGCGAGGCGCCCACGGATCAATCCGGGGGGGAGCTTGTTCCCCTCTGGGTAGGCTCGCATGGGGCGCCAGAACCCCGGTGCCGCCCCTGATTCGATGGATCTTCTGGATGGTCGCAGTCACCAATCCCTGGACTTCCGCCCCATCCGAAGCCGCATAGCGCCCCTTGAAGCCCAGAAGCAAACAGAGGAGAAATAGTTCCAGAATGTCGCCGAGGTCACGGGAGTCGGGCCGGGCGAGAAGGTCCCTCAGCTGGAGGTAGAAGTTCTCCCCGGCGACGTTCTCACCGAAGAGCTCCTGCTGAAGAGGATGCCCCACCCAGGCCCCCTTCAGGGGCCCTGCGGCGTTCAGGATCGACTCGTCGAGGAGTGCTACTACTGCGTAGGTTCCCAACTTGGCGAACTCCGCAGGATACCCGGACTGCCTGGTGGTAGCATCCGCCTGTCCCAGGAGGTGACGGATGTGACGGCGAAACTCCCCTGCGTCAGGCGCATGAAAGGCATTCCGCCGAATGCGAGCCGCCACGGTTAAAGGCTCCTGGAATGCCAAGCTCAACCTCCCCTGGGTTTCCGGAAGGAGAGCCTCTGACGCTGTTTGGCTGCTGTGCGAAGTTGACGAATAGTTCATAGGCTTTCGATGGCGATCATGCCTGAACGACAACCAGCTCCATCCTTACGCCGGACAGGACGTCAGGAACATAGATGCCGATGGAGGTTTGGATCTGAATCAGGTCCCAACAGGGGCCGGATTGGACCAACCTGAAATACTGGCTCCCGAGCCTTCTGGGGATGGACGCAGGCGGGCTCGGAATATGCTCAATAGCCAATCCGGGGTTGGCGTCATCCACCAATCGGAGGATGTCCTCCGCTGAGCAGACCTTCACCAGAACGGGCACATTCCGGAGCACGTCCGCAGTGCCGCCTTCAGAGGTGACCTGAAGGACCCACTCCGACTTCCGAAACACTCTTGCATCATCCAGGTCCGCCGAGAGGACGTTCGGCCCCGCCCTCCCCAGGCGGACGGCAATGAAGTTCTCCGGCACCATGACCTCGAGGAGTCGCCGGATCCGGCGCTCGAGAGGGCCAAAACAACCATCGAGGTCGTCATGGTCGTAGGTAGGAAGATCCCCGGGGTCAAACTCTGTCGAGAAGGTAGAGAGGGCCCCAGCCAGGCGGGCCAACTCTCGAAAGAGATCCTCGGGATGGACCCGAGGAAGGGTCGAAAGATGTCGCAGGGCGGCCAATCCGGAGTGGAGGGAGTGGGACATCCAATAGCTCAAGACCTCCTCCGACGAGAGATCCGAGAGTGAATCGCCCACCATGGCCCTCCTCTGGGCCATCACCTCGACCTTGGACCGGAGCATCTCCACAACTCCGCTCAAGAGACCAGAAAGGCGGGGAGTGGTCGAAAGGTCGAGAGAGGGTGGGATGAACCCCTGTACGTACTCGAAATGCCCGTCTGGGCCGGGCCGGATCTCGGCCAGTGGAAGACTCACCATCTCATCCGAGACGTTGCCGGCGTAGGCCACCCGGAAGTTCTTGGCGGCCAGGAGGAGCTCCTTCTTGTCTCCGCCCGTGTTCTGGTCCGGGACGGCCTTCCTCTCGGCTCGGTACCGAAAATCAGACGAGGGGCTGTTCGCCCCAACACTTTGCTCATCGCAGTTGGCTCGTCCCGGTCGGAAGGAGGGGATTGTCAGGACCAGAGTCGACGTGTCTCCCCCCTGTTTGCCTCCACCGGCGGCGTGGAACGGAGGGGGAGGCGGATCCCCCTGCGGGAAATCGAAAGCGAGGCCGTCAGGCATCACGCCCGTGGCTTCCAGTATCACCACCCTTCCTTCCCGGATGGCTTCCTGGTCCAGCTCCAAACGCAGGAAACCATAGGGCCTGAATGAGAGTTGGGAGAGAGCGAAGGACGCCGCTGTCTCCAGATACCGGGATTGCGCCTGAAAGTGGTGTTGGGCAAGGTGCATGCCCTCGCTCCAAACCACTCTGGAGTAAGGTCTCGATCCCATGTCGGCCTTGAGAAAAGTCGTGGGGTAAAACCAGGAATGCTGCCACTCGGAGCTCGCATCCCACCTGAATCTTCCCGAACACCCTCTGACCAGGCAAGGGCTTTGGTCCCTGAACCGAACCGGAACTGCCCCGGGCCACGGCCCCACCCAGCCATCTGGTTGCTCCGACCAGACCCCCTATCTACTATTTGCTGTGCCCACCGACCGGGCCCGTTACCGGGTCCAGAGGGTGGGCTCCACGGTTTCCTCCCCATGCAGGGCAATAGGCGAGCCTCACGATGACCGGCGAAGAATTCCGCTCTCTTTACCAACTGGGCGAACGACTCACTGAGCCACCGGTGGTCACGCTTCGGGCCCTCGATGCCTCCGGTTCCCCCGTGATGGTGCACTACCTCCTCGGGGACCGGGAAGTCCAGAGCGCTTCCCTTCTCGAGGCGATCTCCAATGCCCCGGCGTCCGTCACCGACCGGTTCCGTGAGATCCAGGAGGTGGATGGTCTCCACGTAGTGGTTTCTGCCCCCATACCAAACTTCTCCAACTTTCTGGACCTGCTGAAGGAGGCACCGGACGAAGGACCCAAGCCCCTCGAGGAGAGTGCCGGTTCCCCTGGCGCCTATACCCAACTCTTCAAGATGGCCCCCAGCGGGCAGGACCCGGAATCCCAAACCCCTCAACCGCGAGAAGAAGAGAAAGGACCGGTATCCCCAGCCGCCTCGGAGGACAAGGCGCCTGGGGCGTATACAATGATGTTCGGGCGCGGAAAGACCCCTGCTGAGGAGCCTCCCCCCTCCTCGAGGGTTGAAGAGGCCCCGAAACCGGAGCCTCACCCTCCATCGGAAGCCGAGAAAACCCAAAGACCGGAACCTTCCCCTCCGTCAGAGGCCTCACAGACCCCGGCAACACCGGCAACCCCCGTGCCCGGTCCAACGCCGGCCGACGGTGCTGAGCCGTTTCCGGCGGAAGGATCCGACGAGGGACCTGGCTCCTATACGATGTTGTTCGGGAAGGGGGCCCTGGAGGAGGAGGCCCCGGAGCCGGAACCGATCCCGCCCCAAACCCCCTCTGAACGAGGATTTCCCAAAACTTCGGGGATCCAAGCGGAGGGGCCCCTGGGCCAGGACGCTGGACCCCATGAGGAGGCCTCAGCAACGGACCTCCTGAACCAAGGCGGAAGCTCACAAGAGGACACGATCCAGGAGACTCCGGTTTTTCCGAGTTTCCCGACCATCCCCACCGAGGCCTCTCCTGAGGAGGGGGAATCCAGCCCACCCATCCCCCCTTCCGGGGGACCCGATCTGCCCGATCCCCAAGAGGGGCAACCGGAAGGGTCGGAAGCTATCCCTCCTCTTCCCACACCTGGAAGTGGTCAAGAACGAGAACCTGGCGCGTACACCCAGATGTTCGGGTCCAGAGGGAAGGAGATTCAACCCCCGGGCTCCTCCCCACCCTACCAAGCGCCCGTCTCGGCCCCCCAGCCTCCGCCTACCCCTCCCGCGGCCAGTCCTCCTGGGCCTGACTCCCCCCACTGGGAGCGATGGAAGGACACCGCAGGTGCAGCCGGTGAACACATTCCGTCTGATGACTACTTGCAGCGGCTCTCGGATCCCTCAGCTCCTGGATCGGGACCAAGCCCTGAAAGGGAGGGTCAAAGTACGGACGCAGCCGCGAAGCTCCCGATGCCAGAACCGGTCTTTCCGTCCCAGGAGAATCTCAGGACGGGTCCTGGGCACTACACGATGGTGCGGGAGGGTCTCATTACAGACCCCAGCCGCCCCCCCCCCTTCAAACCAAAACCCCCTCCGGAGCCATCTCAGGCCGGAGCAGCAGCCACTCAAGCATCTGCGCCGAGCCGAAAGACGGTGATTCTCACCGTCGTCAGTCTTGTGGTGGTGATCGCTGTGGCCGCGGCTTTGGTGGTGTATTTCGCACTAACCAACTGACGGCCAGCGAGGAGCCGGGGTGCCTATTTCTCGTCCGGCGGCAGGATCAGAACCAACTCCAACTCCGGCTCCGGCAAACTGGACCCAACCCAGACCGCGACACTCCGAGACCTGAGAACCGCCTGCCACAGGGGATCTGAAAGGTCGAGGCGGAAATACCGGTTGTCCAGCTTCACCGGGAGGGCCCTCGGAGGCTCCTGGACAAAACTCAAGCCGACCCCGCTCACCGATTGACTGAACAAACGCTGGATATCATCTCTGGAGGCCACTTTCATGAGGCCGGGCGCCTTCTCGATCAGCTCCGCATCGGAAGCGTCGGACCTCACCGCTAGATACGCCTGGACGGCTTTCAAATGGCGGTCCTCTTCTATCGAGGCCCCGAAAACCGAGGCTTCCAGTTTTTCCAAGCGGATCGAGACCGCATGTGTGGCAATCACGGTATCCAAGAGGTCTCGGAGGACTTCATCCAATCTCCCGAAACAGGAGGACAGATCGTCGTGGCGATAGGCCGGGAGGTCACCTGGGTGAACGTCGGTGGAAAACGTCGTCAAGGCTCCTGCCAGAGATAGGAGCACGGCAAAGAGGTCCTGGGGATGGTGAGGCCCTGTGGCCAGGAGGTGCCGGATCTCGGGAAGGTGGGAATTGATGGTGTGGAGAAGCCAGAAGTTCGGGATGTCAGCAGCTCCAAAACCTGCCAACCCCTTGGATTTCTCTCTTCTCAGATCGCCAAGAGTCGAGCTTTTGCCCATGAGGATTGAATCGATCCGTTTCACCATACCTACCAGGTAATCAGCAGCGGAGAAATCCAGAAGTGGGGGGAGGAATTGGGAATCCAGGGAGAGGGAACCCTTCTCATCTCGCAGGATCCGGCAAAGCGGGATGGCCGTGATCCCCTCGAGGGACTCCCCCTCCACCAACAGGCGAAGGTTCTTACGGGCCACCTCTACGGGTCGCTCGGTGATACCCGAGTTCTCGTCTCGACGGAAGGAAACCTCGGCGGAATAACGGGCTCGGGCTCCGGTACCCTCCGAGCTTACGTTCCGATCTCCCGAGCGGTATTCGGGGATGGCCAGGTAGGCTACCATGGATTCCTGGTCAGGCTTCCAATATTCCTCCAGGGCTTTCGAATCCGGCGCAGGATCAGCATCCGGAAAATCAAAGAGAAGCCCGTCATCCATAATTCCTGATGCACCAGGAACGGAGAGGACTCCGCCGTCCAAAGAGGCCGAATCGATTGAAATCGTGCTGAAACCCCAGGGGTACTTCGAAAGGGCTTCGGCTCGAAAACCCAACTGATCCTCAAAATACTGATCTTGGAGCTGGAGGTGTTGGGGACTCAACAAGAGACCCTTGTTCCAGAGCACACCCTGCATCTGTCTCATACACTCCCCCCTCAGACTTCAATCGGGCTACCGGTATCGACTTCACACTGTGGGAGAACTTCGAAGATGTCCAGAGTAGTCTCGTCTACCCCAGAGGTTCAGCTTCAAGGGATCGCCAATCATTTCGGCGGCCTGTAGAATAGATTCTACTTCTCCCCTCCCCCAGCACGAGGCCGCCCCCATGGAGTTTGTACGTGCAACCGAGAACTCGTTCTGTATCGCGGTCCTGGGTGACTTCCTCGGCGAGCGGTCCGGCACCGAAGTGGAGGCTGAAGTCCAGTGGGACCTGAAGCGGGCTACGCCCGACACCGTAGTCCGCCTGCTGGGACTTCAGCCGAAGCTGCGGGTTGAAGCCCCCGAACAGGAAGGGACTGAGGAGCTTGTGTTCTCTTCCTTGGAAGACTTCGATCCGGCCCGGCTCTTCTCGACCCTGGGTCTATTCGATTCGTTCAGACAGGCACGGGAAGCCGCCAAGGCCGGGCCACTGCCGGAAGGTCGCGGTGACGGTGTTGAGACCGACTCTCCCCTCTCTGGCGGGGAGGCCGGGGGGAGTCTCCTCGATGCCATCGTTGAGGTTTCCCAGCCAGACACGGAGAGGCCCAGACCCGGGAGTCCCGAGGAGCTGCAGGCGTTCGTCAGGGACGTGGTCAAGCCACACCTCGTGAAGGACGATCGAGACGAAAAAGCCCGTGTGGCGGCCGTAGACGAAGCTGCGAGCCAACGCCTTTCCCAGCTGTTGCACGAAGACACCTTCCAGAGCCTGGAGGCCATCTGGCGATCCCTGGTCTTCCTTCTTTCCCGGGTCGATACCACGGGCAAGGTCAAAGTCTACCTTGTTCAGCTGCCCAGGTCCGCCCTGGAAGAAGACCTGATCCGAGCTGATGATCCCGTGGATTCAAGACTGTTCGACCTCCTTTCGTCAGCGGGTTTGGGATCTCCGGATCGGCGTCTAGCGCTGGTTCTCGGAGCGTATGAGTTCGGCTCGGCGCCCGGAGAAGTCGACCTGATGAGGCGAATCGCTCGGGTAGCTCGAACTGCCGACGTACCATGGATTTCGGCCATGGACCCAGGCAGGGGCAGAAGGGTAGAGGGGTCGGTGGAGGACCCTCCAGTCCCTAGGATGGGTCAATGGCAAGACCTTCGGGGTTCACCTGAAGCAGCGTGGTTGGGTCTGACCTACCCGAGGTTCTTGGTGCGCGAGCCGTACCTCAACGCCCCTCGGCACAGGAAGGTCCTGGCGTTCAGGGAGCATGTCGTTTCCGAGGGCGACCTGTTATGGGGCCTTGGACCCTTTTTGGCAGGGGTTCTTCTCGCTCAAGGATTCGTTGAAGGAGGCTCCACCCTGGGGACCCACCATCCCCTCGAGATTGGAGGGGTGCCCCTCAGCGAGGTTCAAGACGAGGGTGGAGTAGTGAGCAGATCCTTGGAAGTTTCCCTGGGTGCAAAGGAGGCCCGGGACCTCAGGGAAATCGGGCTGATCCCCCTGGTTGGATTCCCGGAAGGGGCGGTGATCAGGATGGGAGGTATCCACCCAATCTCCGCCGGTGAAAACGATCTCGCCGCATGGTGGCGGAGATAGGACGGATTTTTTTTGTGGCAAATCTTTGAGAAGGCCTTATTTTTCTTGACACCAGAAAACACCGCCCGTACCCTGTTTGCCCGTGGTCGCGGTCCATCTGACCGGCGCCCGCGTCTTCGTCTCTTTCCAATTGAAGCATTTGTCCGTGTCTGAAGGCGGTCCCTATCGGGTCCCGCCGGGGCACAAAATCCTGAGGGCCAAGGAGAGCCAAGATGGCCGAAAGCTTCCAAAAGCGTAGAAAGCGCCAAAGACCCACCCGCGTGAACCTCGTCTATGAGGTGGAAACCGGAGGCGCCATGGTCAAGCGTGAGCTCCCGTTTATCATGGGTGTCATGGCTGACCTGAGTGGGGACGGAGCGGACGACTTGCCGGACATCGAGAACCGGGATTTCGTTGAAATCAAGCCGGACAACTTCGACAAAGTCCTTAAAGGGATGAAACCCCGGCTCACCTACGCCGTCGACAACAAGCTCGAGCCAGACTCTGAGGAAAAGATCGGCGTCGAGCTGAAGTTCGACAGCTTCGAGGACTTCAGTCCGGAGAGGGTCGCGCAGCAGGTGGAACCCCTTCGGCAGCTTCTGGACAAACGCCAGGAGTTGAGCGACCTGAAAGGGAAGCTCGCCACCAACCGAAAGCTGAACAAAGCCATCCAACAGGCCCTTGGGGATGAGGATTCGAAATCTCAGCTGAAAGACGAACTTGCCAACCTGGGAGGCGATGAAGATGGCGGAAGCTGACCAACAGAAAGCCGCAGCGGAGGCTCAGGAGGTCGAACTCAGCCTTCTCGATCAGATCGTCGAAGAGGCTCGGCCATCTGAGGAGTCCGCCCGAAAGCGTGCGAAGGACATGATTGGCTCGTTCATCAAGAGTGTGTTGGACGAGACGGTCACGTACCGAAAAGACACCGAGGCCATGCTCAACGAGCAGATCCGGCAGATCGACGATTTACTCTCGGCTCAGCTCAACGAAGTCATGCACCACGAGAAGTTCAAGAAGTTGGAGGCCAGCTGGCGGGGGCTTCGGTATTTGGTGGCCCAAACCGAGACGGGCCCAATGCTGAAGATCAAGGCCATCAGTCTCTCGAAAGATGAGTTCAGGGACGACCTCACTTCCGGGAAGGCGGAGATGGCGGTCGACCGGAGCGAGTTGTTCAAGAAGATCTACCAGCATGAATTCAACCAGTTTGGTGGAACTCCTTTCGGCGCCCTCCTTGGAGACTATGCCTTCGGGAAAGGCGGACAGGATGTGAAGCTTCTCACCCGGGCTTCCCAGCTTGCCGCAACGGCCCACGCGCCTTTTGTGGCAGGAACCGATCCCAGAATGTTCGGCTTCGAGACCTTCACCGAACTGAGCAATGTCTATGAGATCGAGAGCGCCTTCGAGGGCACCGACTACGCCCAGTGGAACGCCTTCCGGGATACCGAAGACTCTCGTTACGTGGCACTTACGGCCCCGCGGATGTTGATTCGGGAGCCGTACGGGCGAGACACCGTGCCGGTAAAGGAGTTCGACTTCACTGAGAACGTCACCGGCAAAGACCATGACAAATACCTCTGGGCAAACGCCGCCTGGGGGCTCGGGGCCTCCATCACGCGGGCCTTCGCCCAGAGCGGGTGGTGCGCTCGGATCCGAGGAGTGACCTCAGGCGGGAAGGTGGAAGAACTCCCGACGCACACCTTCGAGACGGACTCGGGGGACATTGCCATGAAGTGTCCTACCGAGGTCCTGATTCCGGATGACCAGGAGTTCGAGTTGGCCAAACTGGGCTTTGTGCCGCTGGCCAATGAGAAGAACACGGCCAACGCCGTCTTCTTCAGCGTCCAATCCGCCCAGAAACCCAAGGAATACGAGGGACCAACCGGTGACTCCGCGACTGCGAACGCCGCCCTCTCAGCCCAACTCCCCTATCTCTTTGCCGTTTCGCGGTTCACTCACTACCTAAAAACCATGATGCGAGACCACATCGGGTCCTATAAGACCAAGAAGGACCTGAGTGACATGCTGAACAACTGGATCGCCGGATATGTCCTCCTGAATGAGGGCGCCTCCGAAGACCAGAAGGCGAAGAAGCCGCTGAAGGACGCCAGGATCGATATTGTGGAGAACCCACGGAAACCAGGGGCCTACCAAGCCGTGGCCTTCTTGCGACCGCACTTTCAGTTGGATGCGGTGGATTTCTCCATGCGTTTGGTCGCCGACGTACCCGCTCCGATGGAGTAAAAAAGCACCGATTTCTTGCTCGACGGACCGTCTACTGTTCATCATAGGAAAAGGAGGAATCCATGGCTTGGGACGCGTATCTGCACCTCGAAGGAGTAAAAGGGGAGGCCACAAGGAAGGGACACGAAGAGGACATTCCCCTGAAGTCCTTCTCCCTGGGAGGCAGCCTTCCCATCATCTCCCAGCCCGGGCAACCGCTGCAGGTGGCCGGCCGCGCAGCTCTGACCGGCTTCCACTTCACGAAGAGATCCGATGGGGCCAGCCCGGAGCTCTTCAAGGCAATGTGCAACAACAAGAAGTTCCCTGATGCCAAGGTGACCTTCTACCGAGCCGGATCAGAAACCTCCGTTCCCTACATTGAATACGAATTCAAGGATGTGGTGATCTCTGACCTCACCTGGAGCGGTGCGGATGGTGGGGACGGCATTCCCGAAGAGGCTGGAAGTTTCTACTTCGGCTATATCAAGGTTGTCTACACGGTGCCGAACCCGGACGGCACAGCCAAGGGCACATTGGAGGGTGAGTACAACATCGAGACGGTCGACAAATAGACCTCTGACTTGGGGATGACGTGAACGCTGATGCGCTCTACAAGGAAGGTCGACTCGGCGATGCTATCGAGGCATTGACCGGAGTCCTGCGCCAGGACCCTACCGACCTGAAAAGCCGGCTCTTCCTCTTCGAGTTGCTATGCTTTTCGGGCGCATATGAGCGTGCTCGGAAGCAGTTGAACGCAGTCATCACCGCCGATCCGGAAGCCGCTGTGGCCACCGCCTGGTATCAGGAGGCTCTTCGGGCGGAAGAGCAACGGCAGGATATGTTCAAGAAGGGGGAGTTGCCCGACGAGGGTGACTCCCCCGGATCGGTTTCTGGCACTTTGAACGGGGATGCCTTTGATGACTTGAGGGACGCGGATTCCAGAGTCGGTCCGCGTGTAGAAGTCATCGTTGGTGGGCGTTACACCTGGCTCCCCCTCGAGCATGTCTCGTACATCAAACTGGAAGCGCCTGAGAAGCTCCGGGACCTGTTTTGGGCTCGTGGCGAACTCAAAGCGGCAGAGATACTGGGAGGATACGGGGGGGATGCTCTCTTCCCGGCTCTTACCCCTCTGGCGTGGCAACACAAAGACGAAGCTGTGCGCCTGGGCCGGATAACGGAATGGGAGCAGTTGGATTCCGGCGATGAGCGGCCGGTCGGTCAGAAGATGCTTCTGGTCGACGGCGAGGAGTTTCCGCTGCTCGAGGTGCGAGAGCTCATCATCAACACACCCGCCAGCTGATTCCGGCGGCCCAAAAAACTCATTGACTATGTCCTTTCTCGAGGAGCTTCTTGCGCCCATCGAGGGCGATACTCCTGTGGGCCCCGACCTCAGTGGCAGCAACGAGTTCGCCGCCATTGAGACCACGTTCCAGCACGCGTTCGACCCACCCTTCGACAACGTCTCTGGCGAATATGAGGACACGAGCGCGGACTTCGAGGAAGTGGTCGAGCTCGGGACGGAATTCCTTAGAGATCACTCCAAGGACCTCCGGGTAGCGGTCCGCCTGGCCATAAGTCTGCATCGGGCGGGGGGCTTCTCTGGTTTGGCCACTGGGTTGGAGCTCATCAAGGGGCTTTTGGAGGCCTACTGGGACACGCTCCATCCCGGAACCTCGTCCCGGCGCTCGATCCTGAACTGGATGGGCTCTGACGATGTCGCTTTCGCCCTCCCGCTCACGCCACTCACCGAGTTCGGCCACCAGTATTCGGACTACGAGAAGTGGGTGAAGTCGGGTGCCGCTGCCGAGTCCGGGAAGGATGGGGAAGCCGAGGGGGAGGGGGTGGACTTCGAGTCGGCGTTCGTCCAGACCTCATGGGAGTGGTACGATGCCCTCTCCGCAGCTCTCAGCCGATGCGACACGACGCTGAAGGAGCTGGACGCAGTCGGAAAAGAACGGTTCACGGAAGCGAACGAAAAACCTCCCCGGTATGCCAAACTTGCCGAGGAGCTCAAGAAGGTGAAAGCGGCGGGGGAGGATCTCCTGGGCCGGAAACCTGCCCCCCCGAAGCCTGTGGAGGAAACTCCGGCCGGTGAGGTAGGGGGCACTCCCGGAGAGGCCTCGTCATACGGGGCGGGCCAGTCCGCGCAGACGGAAAGGGCCGCGGTTTCGTCCGAGCCGGAGACTCCGGAAGAGGCAGCCTTGGTGGTGGCGGTCGCTGCCCGGGTCTTGCGGAGAAAAAGGCCCGGCGATCCCTCGGGCTATCTACTGACTCGAGGGCTACGTTGGGGTGAACTCCGGGCGGGCGGGGATCATGTCGATCCCCGGGTGTTGGAGGCTCCAACCACCGCCCAAAGGACACACCTCAAAACCCTCTTCCTGGACAAACAGTTCGCCGATCTTCTGGAGGCTGCAGAAGAACTCATGGCGACCCCGGTGGGAAGAGGATGGCTCGACCTCCAGCGATATGCTGTACTGGCCACCGACAAGCTGGGATCGGAGTACAAGCAGGTGGGTGCGGCGATCCGGAGTGCGCTGACTTCCGTACTCCGGGACGTCCCCGTCCTCTTGGAGGCCAGCTTGATGGATGACTCCCCCACGGCATCCCGGGACACAATGAGTTGGCTGGAGGCCGAAGAGCTCATCCCGACCCCGGCGGCAGAGGAAGGCCGGGAGGCCCGGAGCCGGGCCGCCGAGGCCGATCGGATCATCCGGGAGGCCGGGTACGACCGAGCCGCGGCTTTGGCCCATGCCGGAGATCCTGAGGGGGCGGTAGAGCTGTTGATGGAGCGCGCAGAGCACGAAAGAAGTGAGCGAGACCGCTTCGTCACCAAATCCGAGGCCGCGGGGATCATGGTCGGCCATGAGATGGCCTCTGTTGCCAGGCCCATCCTCGATGAGCTCATGGCTCTGATTGACAAACACCAGCTGGAGGACTGGGAACCGGCAGACGTGGTTGCCAAGCCCATAAGCCTTCTGGTCCGCTGCCTCGATCCCCAAAGTGAGAGCTCTCTGAAAGACCAACTCCATCCGCGGCTGGCCAAACTCGATCCCCTCCTGGCAATGCAAGTCAACAGGCTGGGTTCAGGGAGTGGCGGTCGTTCCAGTGGCGACTCTTCGGGTCAGGCGGAGAGTTCCGGGTCAGAGGCAGGTGACCCTGCATCGACGGAGGGAGGCGAGAGTGGCTGACGACCTGGTACGCCAGTCCGTCATGGACCGTCTCACCGGCGCGGACCTCATTCGAACCGGCGGGGGAGACCGGGGACGACCGGCGAGGACCTGGGAGGAGTCCGTGAAGCTGCTGGAGCGGAATGTCCAGAGGGACCTTGAACAGCTTCTGAATGCCAGACAGATCTCCGAACCGGCCGGCCCACCCCATGAGTACCTCGCCGACTCGATATACAACTACGGGCTCCTGGACTTCGCCAGTCTCAGCGCGGATGCTGCCGACAGCGCGTATCAAATCCGACGGTTGATCAAGGAGAGCATCGAACGGTTCGAACCCCGGCTCACCGACGTCGAGGTCATTGATCCTGAAGAGGAAAACCCAGACAGTGACAGAGGATCCAGATTGTGTCGGATTCGGTTCCGGGTCGAAGCAACCCTGAGAACCGATCCTGACCCGGAAAGGGTAGAGTTCGATACGGTACTCGAGACCACAAGCAAGAGGTTCCAAGTGAGCGTGGAATCCCATGCGTGAACCCGGACTGAAAGACTACTACGAGCAGGAGCTCCGATACCTACGAGAATTGGGAAAGGAGTTTGCAGAGCAACACTCGGAGGTGGCTGAGGGCCTTCGCATGGAGGCTGGACGGGGGGCCGATCCCCATGTCGAGAGGCTCCTGGAGGGGTTCGCCTTTCTGGCGGCTCGCATCCACCGCCGAATCGATGACGACTTCTCTGAAATCAGCCAGGCACTTCTGAACGTCATTTATCCGCATTACCTCCGACCGATCCCCTCCATGTCTGTGGTCCAGATGGAGATCGATGCCGACCAGGGGCTCTCTTCGGGGGTGGTCGTGGAGGCTGGTCAGAGCTTGGTCTCACCCCCCACCAAAGAGGAGGGGGTCCGGTGCCGCTTCCGTACCTGTTACCCGATCAAACTCTGGCCCATCGAAGTGATCAGGGCCAAGTGGCATTCTCCCCATGGACTCGATCTGGGAAGCCGGGCCAAAGAAGTGTCTGCGGTCCTCGCCGTGACGCTGAAGTGCAGCGGCGGGTTGCGGTTCGAGGACTTGGAGCTCGATACGCTCCGGTTTTACCTGGACGGGGATCTTCCGCTCATGTCCTCCCTATTCGAGATTCTCGACAACAACTGCTCTGAGATCGTTTGTCGGGATCCCGACGGAACCGGAGCAGGGCCGGTCTCGCTTCCCGGATCGGTTCTATCTCCCGTTGGCTTTGGAGAGGACGAGGGCATCCTACCGCTCCCCAGGAATTCCTTTCTGGGATACCAGGTCATCCAGGAGTACTTCACTTTCCCCCAGAAATTCCTCTTCTTGGATGTGTCCGGCTTGCAACGGGCCTCTGCAGCGGGGTTTGCTGAGGAAATGGAAGTCCTCTTTCTCCTGAGTCCTTTCCCCGGCTCAGAAAGACAGGAGGCATTGGAAAGAGGTGTGACCAAGGATACCCTCCGGCTGGGGTGTACACCGGTGGTGAACCTCTTCACAACCGAATCGGAACCGGTCCGCCTGACTCAGCGGCAATCTGAGTATCTGATACGGGCCAAGGGCGCGACCCGGGCTTTCGCACCGGAGATCTTCTCCGTCGACCGCGTGGAGGCTGTGATCGGAACCCAGGCTCAGAGGCTGGCCCTCGAGCCCTTTTTTTCCTACAGGAGCCGGGACTCGGTCGGGTATTCCTCCGTGTTCTGGCATCTCCGACGGTTCCCCAGCAACTGGCTGGACGATGGGTCCACGGACGTCAGCCTGGCCTTCGTGGATCCGAATTGTGATACGATACATCCTGAGTTCCCGTCTTTTTCCGCTCGGTTGACCTGTTTCAATGGGACACTTCCGAGCAAGCTCCCCATCGGTGGCGCCCACGACTTTCATGCCGAGGGAGGGGAGGGTTCAGCCCTGAAGAAGATCGTCTCCCTCATGCACGCGACCGACCCGATTCAACCGCCTATCGGAAGTTCCACGTACTGGCGGATCGTTTCCCAACTCTCTCTCAACTACCTCTCCTTGGTGGACCAGGACGGCTCTGCCCTTCGAGAGCTACTCAGCCTCTACAACCTGGGAAATCCGGAGATCGGAGAAAAACACATCCAGGGAATCGCCCGGGTGAACAGTGAACCTGCCTTCGCTCGGGTAAGAGGAGAGCACGGTCTGAGCTTCGCTCGGGGTCGAAGGGTCATCATGGATTTTGATGAAGACTACTACTCCGGCGGTGGGATCTACCTTTTCGCGAGCATCCTTG
>CBDUAX010000023.1:0-17815 GCA_965365235.1 uncultured bacterium | reverse complement strand
CGCCTCGACGAAGACCTCCGTCTCCAGGCGGCCCTGTTCCACAGTGGCTTCTTTTGGGTCCCGGACCCCCCACACGCCCGTCGTGGACATCTCACGGGCTGAGGTGCCCTTCCCGGTCTCCTCCGCCTTGAGTCCCTCGGCCAGAAAGACCTTGAGAGCGGTGGGATCTCCAGCGATGACCTCAGGGAGCATCTCCTGCATGTGATCCGGGAGGGTCAGTTGGGCAGGCACTGCCGCCTCCAGCTCGACCAGATCAGGCATCAGATAGAGTGCCCTGGAGGTTTCACTGACCCCTGCGTGCCGATCGAAGAGATCCGGGTCGGGGATGGAGGAGAGCCTCTCCCGGTCCCGGAAAGGGCCCACGGAGGAATTCAGATCCACGGCGATCCCAGCCGTTTCCTGGTTGATACGGTCCACGATGAAGGCCGTGGCCGCAGCGTTGCCGCCATGGGAACTCAGAAAGAGGAAGCGCTTGAACCCGTGGCGAATGAGGCTCTGCGTGGCTTCCACCAAAACCTGCTGGATGGTCTCGGAGGAAAGGGAGATGGTTCCTTCGAACCCCATGTGGTAGGGGGACTGTCCAGGCAGAAGGATGGGCGCCACCAGGACATCGGTCCGTGCCGCGATGAGCTTGGCTCGTTCGATGCCGCTGTAGTAGTCCGTGCCCATGGGAAGGTGAAGCCCGTGTTGTTCCAACGCCGTGACCGGGATGATGACCATGTCGGTCCGGGTCAGGAGGTCCTGGACCTCCGGCACGGTCATGTGAGGGAGGTAGTTCTTCACCTTCTCCTGGGACCAGAGGGGATTGGTCTGGGCCTCTGCGGGAGAGTGAAGGACCAACCCGCTCAAGAGGAGGACGCCTGACAGAAGGAACGGAAAGGATTTCATGAGAGAACCCTCCTCTGCGGGATGGATGGTCTGGATTGTCAGGGCAAAACACCACCGTATGCCTGCTCAGCATGCGGGAGGCGGGGTAGGTTCGCAACCAGGCCCCCGGCCCTATCTTGTCTCCTTCGGATGAGGTCCACACCGTGACCCCTTCGACCCATCACGCTTTTGGAGGAGATGAGGGAATGGCTGCACCCAAGTGTCGATCCCGCCTTGCTGAACTCCCGGCCCGCCTGGGCTGTGTGATTGCGCTTGCGCTCCTTTCCCCCTCGTGGATCTCAGCGCAGAAAGCAGAGCTGGTCTTTTTCTCGAACCTTTTGGGGACCCATGCCAGCGGGCAGCCCCTCACCAGTGTGGAAGAGCAGACCGCGGCGGCTCTGGATCGGTTGGGTGAAGCCCTCGAAGCCCAGGGTCTGGACTATACGGATGTGGTGGTGTCCAACGTCTTCCTGCGAGACACCCGTCACTTCCAGGGGATGAACGGGGTTTATCGCACCTACTTCCAGGTGGATCCTCCCACCCGGGCCACGGTTCAGGCCGACCTCCTGGACCCCGAGGCGTTGATACAAATCTCGGTGGTGGCGGCCAGGGGACCAAAAGAGGTCATCACACCTACAGATCTGAAATCACCAGAGCTTCCCTATTCGTGGGGGTTCAAGGTGGGCAGCACGCTCTTCCTTTCCGGAGCCACCAGCCGGAGCCCCGAGACCTATCAGCCTGTGACCGGAGATGTGCCGACACAGACCAGGCGGGTGTTCGGAAATATCGGCATGGTGCTGGAAGCGGCGGGAATGAGCTATGACGATCTGGTGAGCTGTAAGGTCTTCCTGGACGACCCGCGGGGTTTTCAGGCCATGAATGGGGCGTACGCCGAGTTCGTGTCGGCGGACGATCCTCCGGCTCGGGCGACCGTACGTTCAGCGCTGATGAACGCCGTGTTCTCCACGGAGATCCAGTGTGTAGCGGAAGCCACCGGCTTTCGGGAGGTGGTGCGTGCACCGGGCCAGGCCCCTTCCCGGAGCCCCTTCTCCCCGGGGATCGACACGGGTCAACGACTCTACCTGGCAGGTGTGGTGGGGAGTGGGGCCGATGCAGCCGAGGAAACTCGGGTGGCGTTGGACAGGATCCAGGCCACGCTGGAGGCAGGCTCCAGGAGCTTCGACGACGTCGAGAGTATCTGGGTCTATCTGGCCGACATCCGGGACTGGGATTCGGTCCGGTCCATCCTGGCCGAAACCATGGGTGCAGACATGCCGGAACCCACGGTGGTGGGATCTCGTCTCATGGGACGATCGGGTGTGGAGATCCAGATGGTGGCCGGGGGCTAGGCCCTGAGGCGTTCCCCTACCGCCCTGTGGGTCGGTTCAGGAAGATCCCGTTCAGCCCATCCGAATTCGCCACGCCGATGTCGGGGTAACCGTCCCCATTCACGTCGGCAACGGCGACTCCGTAGGTGACGTTCCCGGCTCCGCCAAATCGGACCACGGTAAAGGACCTTCCGGTGCCGTCGTTGAAATAGGCGGCATTCTGGCCCCGAACGTTCCCCACGACGATGTCCTGATCCCCGTCCCGGTCCAGGTCGGCGACGACCACGGAGTAGCTCTGGTCGTCGGCACCCCCGAAGAAGATGCCGTCGTCAAAACGACCGGTCCCGTCCCCGAAGTAGACCCCGTTGGCTTCGCCGATATTCGCCGTCACTACGTCCAGGTGGCCATCGCCGTTCATGTCGGCAACCGCCACCGCCCGGGTCTCGTCACGCCCGGTTCCGAACGGGAAAGACTGTTGGAAGCCCAGGGCGGAATCGTTGAGGTAGACGGCGTTGGGTTGGCCGTCCCGATTCGCCAGCACCAGGTCAGGGAACCCGTCCCCGTTCACATCGGCAACAGTCAGGGAGATGGTGGAGTCGTCTGAGGTCCCGAACCCGCGTTTCTCAGAGAAGTTGCCCTTTCCCTGGTTCAGATAGATCCCGTTCTCCATCCCCCGGTTCGTCACCAAAGCATCCAGCGTTCCGTTCCCATCCAGATCGGCCAGGAATACGCCACGTGTCGACTCGACTTCAGGACCCAGCTCCCCGGCGAGGGAGAACCGACCTGAGCCGTCATTCAGGTAGATCATGTTGGGAGCCAGGTCGTTGGCCACCACCACATCGGGATCTCCGTCTCCATCCAGGTCACCGGCAGGAACCCCGTAGCTGGTGCTGAACTCTTCACCCAGCGGATACCCGAGGGTGAAACGACCGCGTCCGTTGTTGAGGAAAACCTCGTTCTGCTGGGGCCAATGGCGCCCATTGGCCACAAGGACGTCCAGGTCGCCGTCACCCTCCACGTCCACGAAGGAGATAGAGGGAGATCGATCCGTCCTCAGGCCCAGAAGGATCTCCGGCGTCTCGGAAAACACGCGAGTTTGTGCGTCGACTGCTTGGGCCCAGAGCATCAGCGGAGGGAGAAGAAGAAGGCCCAACCCGAGTCGGTTCATTTTGAAGTCGTCCCCACGGTTTTTTTCGTGTGCTCCAACCGGAATCGGTTGGAAGGCGAAAACTCGTCGACCAGCATGCGACTTCCGGCGTCTCGTCGCCAGCCTTCGGAAGCGGGAAGGGTACCCCCTAGCGTGCTTTGTCGAGACGAACGGTGACCTTCTTCCCGCGGATTGTTCCGGACCGAAGGCCCTGAAGAACCTGATGGGATACGTCGTTGGCGATCTCCACCAGGCAAAACCGCTCCGAAATCTGGATCGAGCCGATCTTGTGGCTGGGGACTCCGGCCTCTGCGGCCCCCACGATGTCCTTGGGACGGAGGCCTGCCGAACGGCCCATGCCGATGAAGAGAACCGTTCCGGGGCCCATGCGGGGCCGGGCAGCTTTCCCTTTGGAAGGTTGTCTGGCCCCCCGGCTCTTCTCCTGAAACGGCTTGACGACGGGGATTTCTTCCTCGTCTCCCTCCGATCCGGTGACAGTGGCTTCGTGCCCCATCTTCACGGCACCCAGGGCGATATCGAAGAGGTCGAACTCGTCGGATAGAGCCTCCACCACCGCCCTGAATCGGTCCGCCCCACCCTCCAGGATGGATTCCCGTACTGAGGCTCTGGTCAGCTCGAGCCGGCGGGTCCTGAGATCGGCCACCGTGGGGATGGGGGCCACGGAGATCTTCTGCTTCGTAAGCCGCTCGATGTTCCGGAGCTGATAATGGGCCCGGGGTTCGGCCAGAGTGACGGCGACTCCCTCACGCCCGGCTCTGCCCACCCGCCCGATACGGTGTACGTACTGTTTGGCCGCCGAAGGCACCTCGTAGTTGATCACGTGAGTCAGGTGGGCGATGTCCAGCCCCCGTGCCGCCACGTCGGTGGCCACCAGGAGGTCCACCTTCCCGCTCCGGAGCCTTTTCATGACCCGGTCTCGTTCCTCCTGTGACATCCCCCCATGCATCCCCTCGGCCCGGTACCCGCGACCGTTCAGCGCCTCGGTCAGCTCCTCTACCTCGTTCCTGGTACGGCAGAATACCAGGGCGGCCTCGGGACTCTCGAGGTCCAGGATCCGCCCGAGTGCCGCCAGCTTGTGGGGACGCCCCACCAGATAGGCGGTCTGACGAATCAGGGGGGTGTCCCCCTCGGCCTCTGCGGCGCCGATGCGCACCTCCACCGGGTCCTTCAGATGCTTTGAGGCGATGGCCTTGATGCGGGGGGCCATGGTCGCCGAGAAGAGGAGTGTCTGCCGCTGGTCAGGGACCTCGGCCAGGATGGCTTCCAGGTCCTCGGCAAAGCCCATATCCAGCATCTCATCCGCTTCATCCAGAATCAGGACCTGAAGGCTACCCAGCCGGAGCGTCCCCCGTCGGATGTGATCCAGAGCCCGACCCGGGGTGGCAACCACGACGTCGACTCCCCGTTTCAGCACCTTGAGCTGTTGTTGGAACGACTGCCCTCCGTAGATGGGAAGCACTTCCACACCCAACTCTCTCCCGTACCGGTGAACCGCCTGGGCCACCTGTACGGCCAACTCACGGGTCGGGACCAGGATGAGCGCCGACGGCACCGGAGTACCGGTTTCGATGCGTTGAAGAAGAGGCAGAGAGAACGCCGCTGTCTTCCCGGTTCCGGTGGCGGCGAGGCCCACCAGGTCTCTCCCCTCCAGGAGGTGAGGAATGGCCTGCTCCTGAATGGGAGTGGGTTCTTCATAACCCAGTGACGTGAGGGAGCGTAGTAACTCCGGCCCCAGGCCGAGCTCGGCGAATGCGGCGTTGGCCGCGAAAGAGGATGTCGGGGTCATGACCGAAGATAACGGGATCGATGAGGGGATCCGACCGTTGGGGCAGGAACTGCGCTTTCACTCCGCCGTTTGCATTGTTCTTGACAACCATCCGGTTCCAGGGCCTTATTTGGGCGTCTTCTTCCCAAAACGAACTCGAAAATCAGCGTCTCCGCCTGACACCGGATCCGATTCATCCGGTCATGCGCTGGGCTTTGGGTTCCTTCGACCACCCGGACCGGGAGCGCGAGATGTCTGAAGATTCCACCGTGACGGACGGCGGCACCCCCAAGCACCTCTGGATCATCGGAGTCCTTGCCCTTCTCTGGAACGCCGGGGGCGCCTTCGACTACCTCATGACCCAGACGGAGAACGAAGGGTACATGAGCAACTTCACCCCGGAGCAGTTGGAGTTCTTCTACGGGTTCCCGACCTGGTTGGTGGCCTTCTGGGCCCTGGCGGTCTGGGGTGGGGTTCTCGGTGCAGTGCTCCTGTTGATGAGAAAGAAGCTGGCTGTGCCCGTATTCCTGGTCTCCTTCGTCTGCATGGTGGTGACGGCCATCCGGAACTACTGGTTTGCCGACGGGATGGAGGCCATGGGGGGTGGAGTGGCTCTTGTCATGAGCATCCTGATCTTCTTCTTCGCCCTTTTCCTCTGGCTTTATGCCCGGGCCATGGCAAGCCGGGGCGTCCTGACCTAGGGGGGCGCTTCCCGACCTGTAAGGGTCGCCAGGTGCAGGGGGAAATGATGGGGGCTGGCCCTTGGGGTCAGCCCCTCTTCCCTACCCCGTCACCTCTTTCCACACCCGCAGCAGATTCCCACCCAAAATCTTCTTCACCTCCTCGTCGCTGTACCCCCTGGCCTTCAGTCCCCGGGTGATGTTCGGGTAGTCCTGGACTCCGCGGATGCCCACGGGGGAAGGGGTTCGGGGGTACATGTCCGCCCCGAGGCCCACGTGATCCACGCCGGCTACCCGCACGGCGTGATCGATGTGGTCCAGGAGGTCGTCCAGGGTGGGGAGGTTTTCCATGGGCCAGTCCCGGCCGGCGTCGATGTGGTCCAGGGCACTTCTGAGGTCCGGATCTGTGGCCGGAGGAATCTGCCGCCTCCACGGCCTCCCGATCTGGCTGAGGGCGTTCTTGGCGTCGCGGTATTCGGGGGTGAGGTAGTTGAGAACAAAGACCACAGAGATGACTCCACCGTTCTCGGCCAGGGCCCGGAGCATCTCGTCGGTCACATTCCGGTGATGGTCGTTGAGGGCCCGCATCCCCGAGTGAGACAGGATGACGGGATCTTCGGTGACCTCCATCACGTCGAAGAAGGTGGAGTCGGAGACGTGAGAAACGTCGATGACCATCCCGATCCGGTTCATCTCACGCACCACCTCCCGCCCCAGATCGTTGAGCCCCCCCCACCGGGGGTCATCCGCCCCTGAGTCTGCCCAGTCGTGGGAGACCTGGTGGGTCAGGGTCATGGACGAGACGCCCCCTGCGTGGAACTCCCTCAGAAGGTCCAGACTGCTCTCGATGGCGTGACCGCCTTCGATGGAAATGGGCATAGCCCGCTTTCCTGCCGCGACGATGCGCTCGATGTCCGATCCGGTCCGGGCCAGCTCCACCCGGTCCGAGTTGGCCTCGATGTTCTCCACCATGGAGTTCAGGAGGAGTCGGGCCTGCCGCGGGCCCTGACCGGGATCTCCATAGAGGAAGTTCTGAACGAAGAGAGCCACGGTCTGGACGTCCACTCCTCCCTCTTCCATGCGGGGGAGATCCACATGCCCGGCCGGAAGACGCTCACCCATGTCCAGCCCCTCGTAGTGGACCCGGTAGGCCAGGTCGTTGTGGGCGTCCCAGACCAGGGCTTCATCGTGGAGCGTCGTGATATCAAGCAGACTCGGGTCCTGGGGCGGCTCCGATCCGCATTGGCGGAAAAGAATTACACCCACAACGACGACGGCGATTGCGATTCTGAGGATTCCACGGTTCATGACACGCTCTTCTTCTAGAAGGTTCCGCCACCGACTCAAGGGTCTTGCTTCGGCTCAACCCGACGCCTTGGGGCCTTTCCCACCGCCTACCGGATCAGAAAAAACCGGGTCTGCCGTCCGTCCAGGAACACGGCCCGGTCTCCCAGAAAGATGATGTCCTGTTCCAGAGGGAGCCGGAACTCCACCCCGCCCCATTCGGGCACGGGTCCGGTGACGCTGAGCTCGACCGTGAACCCGCTGAAAGGCACCAGCTTCACATCACCCCGGCCGGGATTGTTCTCCTGCTCCCAGGGCAGGCCGATGAGGGGCCCCGGTTCATGGAGGAAATAGCCCAGGGAGTGGGAGTAGATTCGAGGGTTCGGAATCCCCTCGGCCCGGGCGGTAGTGAGCATATTGTTGAGGAGTTGATTCCCGGTGAGGCCCGTCTCCATCTCCCCCAGGAAGACGTCCTGCAATCGGTTGGCCTCGGCCAAAAGGTGCTTGAGACCCTCCGGGGCGTCGGTCTCCCCTACCCGGAGAACGTACGCCAACTCCTGATGGTCCGTGTTGTAGTGCATGTACTTCAGGCCCACATCGCAATGCAGGAGGTCGCCTGGGCGGATCACCCCGTCGTCGGTGCCATACCGCTCCCGGTCTTTGGGGCTCCGACCACGGATGGAGACGGAAGGGCTGAATGCGACGTCGAGACCCAGCTCCGCCACCCGCTGCCAATAGTAGTAGCGCAGGTCGTCAGGTGTGCTGACACCCGGCGTCACCACGGCGTCGGAGAACATCTCGGCGATGATGTCGTGGGAGGCGGCCACGGCCCGCTCCCAGACGGCTACCTCTTCCTCCAGGAAGGTCTCCGCCCACAGCGTGGCCAGCGGTTCAGCCGACTCCAAGCGGGAGGCGTAGTCCGGTCCGATCGCTTCGACCAGCTTCTTCTTCAGAACGGCCGTGAGCCCCCCGGCCAACCACTGGATTTCACCCACGTTGATCCCGATTCGCTCAGGATCCCGCTCTCGAACCACCCGACCCAGCGCTTCCCACTGACTCTCTCCCTCCCCCCGATCCCAAGCTCCGGCGTTCCAGTCGTTTTCGAATAGCCCACGGGTGTTGGTCCGTGAGAGGTTCAGTCGCTCCACGCCCAGTTCCGGGCCCCGGTCGTAGAAGACCAGGATCTGGGTGATGGGAGACCAATTCTTGTAGGGGGCCAGGGTCCAGAAAAGCGGGTCGTGGTTGTCCTCGTTCCCGGTCACGATCCACATGTCGAGGCCCGTCTCCCTCATCAGCCGGGGAAGGAGCTCTTCCATCCGCTTCTGGTTGATTTCGAGGACCCGCTCGGCCCGGGCCCGAATCGGGAGGATGTTGGGGTCCGCTTCCCCACGCTGCTGACAAAGAACAAGCTCGGGGGTCTCCGCCAGAGCGACGGCGGCGAGGAAGAAGGCGGCGAAAAGGTGGGATCTTCTGGACATGGTGGCCCTCCAGACGAAAGACGTCGACGAACCGAACCAGAAGCTCAAGGTATGGCCTCCCTTCGGGATGCGCATTCCTGACTCCGGCCGGGATAGACCTTGGCTGGCGTGGGCTCTGTCGGATGCCGTCCAAGCCCCATACGATGTTCCGAAGCTCACCCTGGAAACGGAGGCAGCTCCCCATGAACGCCTGGCCCGTCGGAGTCTCCTTTCTCTCCCTGCCGGTCCCCTTTGCGGTTACCGCCTTCGGTCTCTTTCTGGGCGCCTGTGGGCCGACTCCCGACTCCTCCCCCCACGGGGCAGGGGCCCGAGGTGGAGCTCCGCCGCCGTCCCTCGCCCAGGCCCCAACCCCAGAAATGCAGGCGTGGGTGGAGGAGACTCTGGCAGAGCTGAGCCTCGAAGAGAAGGTGGGCCAACTCATCTGCACCGACGTCTATGGGGAGTACAGGTCGGAGGACGATCCGGACCTCCAGCGGTGGGTAGGGCTGGCCAGGGACCACGGCGTCGGGATGTTCGTCCTTTACGGGGGCACGCCGAGAGATGTGGCCAGGCTCACCAACCGTCTTCAGGCCGAGTCGGAGCTTCCCCTCCTGATTTCCGCCGACTTCGAGGGCGGGCCCGGGCAACAGGTGGCTGGAGCCAGCGAGTTCCCGGCCAACATGGCCTTCTCTGCCGCCGGTTCCCGGGAGCTGATGTTTCGGGCTGCCGGTGTAGCCGCCGTGGAGGGGCGGGCCATGGGAATCCACCTGACCTATACCCCGGTGGTGGATGTGGAGTCGAGGCCATCCAATCCGGCCCAGAGCGTCCGTTCCTTCGGGGGAGATCTGGACCTTCTGGGGGAGATGGTCCAGGCCTACGTGAGGGGCTTCCACGAGAACGGCATGCTCACCACCGCCAAACATTTCCCGGGCCGGGGTGACATCGATTTGATGCCGGACAACGCCCCCTGGACCTGGATCGACAAGCCGGCCCAGGAAGTGGAAGAAGAGGATTTCCGGGGTTTCAAAGAAGCCATCGATGCCGGGGTGGACTTCGTCATGAGTGAGCACATCGCCATTCCCTCGGTGACGGAGGGCTCTCTTCTCCCGGCCAGCGTCGAGGAGAAGCTCGTATCCGGTTGGTTGAGGGACCGGCTGGGATTCGAAGGGATTCTCACATCAGACGATCTCTGGTACGAACATGTGGTGGAGAGGTTCGGGGCGGAGGAAGTGGCGGTCCGTGCCTTTGAGGCCGGTCACGACATGATCCTGAAACCGGCTGATCCGGTGGCCACGATCCAGGCGCTGGTGGAGGCGGTGGAGTCGGGACGAATCCCGGAAGAACGGGTGGATGGGGTGGTCCGAAGGCTCCTCACCCTCAAGGCGAGGCTCAACCTCCACAACCACCGGTATGTGGATGAGGCCAGGGTAGGGGAAGCGGTGGGGACCCCGGCCCACCTGGCGTTGGTGCAGGAGGTGGCCGACCGATCCCTGACCCTCCTGAAGAACGAAGGGGTGTTGCCCGTGGCTCCCGGCTCCCTGGGGAGCGTGGTGAACATCAGTGTCCAGAAGACCCAGGACGACCCCTCACCCGGGGCTCTGGCGGCCACCTTGGCGGCGGCGTTCCCCGGGAGCCGGAGCTTCACCCTCCGGCCCGGTACCGGGGCTCCGGTCTATGGCCCCGCCCGGATCGCCGTGGCCGAGGCGGACCTCGTGATCCTCTCCCTCTTCGTTCCCCGGACCCGCCACGGAGACACGACCCCGATTCGGGAGGCCGACCTGGCCTTCCTCCGGCGGGTTTTGGAGATGAAGCCAGGCCGGGTGGTGGCCATGGCCTACGGGAACCCCCACCTGATCAGGGAACTCCCCGACGTTGCCGCCTTCCTGGTGGGGTATGGGGAAAGGGGCTGGTACGGAAACCAGGAAGTCTACTTCGACTCCTTCGTGAGAGCTCTCATCGGAGAACTGGAACCCTCCGGGAGACTTCCGGTTCTGGTCAGCGAGGAATTCCCGATGGGGAGCGGGATCGGGTACTAGGAACCGGTCTTTTCCTACCGCCAGGGGATGGCGTCCAACTCCTCCTGGGTCATGGGGGGCAGCAGGGCATCTCCCGGCTCAAGCCGGTGACCTGAGGCGTCGTGGACGCAGAACCCCAGCCCCGTGACGGCACCCTCATCATCCAATCGGCCTCGCAGCGAGCAGCACCCGTACTCCCCAGCCTTGTTCAGGGCCACCAGCTTCATGCCAAACATGGGGCGGCCCCCGTGGCGGGATGCCATGACTTCCAGAAGGGCACGGCAGGCCGCTTCCGGGTGGAGTCCCTCCCGCATCTTCTCCACCACCATCCTGCTGGCCGAGAGCTTGACGCACTCCTCTCCATGGCCAGTGGCGCCAGCTGCGCCGATGTCATTATCCACATAGAGGCCCGCGCCGATGATGGGTGAGTCGCCGACTCGTCCCACGATCTTGAAGTGGTGTCCCACCGTACTGGTCACACCCGCGATATCGCCGTTGGCGTCCAGGGTGAGGACGTTGATGGTGCCACCACCCTCGGGTTTGTCAGGATCCCTTGGGGGGAAGTAGTAGTCCCGATCACTGAGGGTCTCCTTCCAGTGGAGCCAGTTCTTCCTTGCTTCCTCCGTGAGCAGATCTTCCTCTTTGAACCCGTGCATCTTGGCGAACTCCAGGGCCCCCCGCCCCACCAACATCCAGTGATCGGTTCGTTCCATGACGAGCCGGGCCACGGAACAGGGCGTCTTGATGTTCTCCAACGCCGCGACAGCCCCGATGTTGTTGTTGTCGGCCCCGTTCATCACCGAGGCGTCGAGTTGATGGAAGCCGTCTTCATTCGGGTCTCCCCCGTAGCCCACGGTACGGTCCCTGGGATCCAGCTCCGACACATTGGTGGCTTTCTCGGCGGCATCCATGGCGGAGCCTCCGGCCGCAAGGATCGTCCACGCCGTGGCCGTGACCTCCTCCCGGACTGCCGCGTTTGTCTTGCTGGTGACCACCAGGGGGCGATTCGCCTGTCGAGATAAGGGCGCACCCGGCCGAGATGACAGGTTGCCAGGTCCGGCGACCCGGTCCACAGCACCCAACTCGCCCCATGTCAGTGGGAAGGCTATGCCGCCGCCAACGAGGGTGGAGAGGAAACGTCGGCGATTTGGATCGTTGAATGGCATCGGTTTCTCCTTCGGGTGCAACGAGTCGGGTCATCTCCGCCACCACTTCCCCCGCGGATTCTTTCCTGTCGGATGCTCTCGACGTCAAGAGGGCAAGATACGACCGGCTGAATCGTGGTGCAGGTGGGGACCCCTGCGGACCGGCCATCGATCCAGCCGTCGGTGGGGCGAGCATCCTGTTTCCGCCCCCCAAAACTCTTGTGCGGGGCCCACCGAATCATGAGCGTGTGTCGCAAAGGTGGAAAAACTGGTAAGGGGTGCGGCTTGCCCCTTTTCCTCCCTCCACAGGAGCAGGTTATGTCTTCCCGGATACGATTCGTCCTGGCTACGGCTGTTCTCGTGGCGGGCTGTGCCACGTCCGCCCCCGGCACTCCGGAGAGAACGGACATTCCAGGTTCTGCTGTAACGGAGGTCGCGCTTCGCGAGGCTGCGTCCACCATTTCCGCCGAGACGTCCCTGGGGCATTTGTCGGTGCTGGCACACGACAGCATGATGGGGCGGGACACGGAGAGGCCGGAGATCTGGACCGCGGCCCGTTACATCGCGGGGGAGTTTGCGGCCATGGGCCTGGAGCCCATGGATCCGGACGGGGATTTTATCGTCGAGTACCCCATCAAGATCCCGGAAGTGGACGTCGACCGGATCCGGATGGTGGCGGAAGCCCGCGGGGAGCGTCTGGAATTGGTGTGCGGCGAGGACTTCGCCGTCCAACCGTCCTTGGAGGTACCGAGCTTCACCGAGGTGGTTTTAGCTCCTCTGGTGGAACCCGGCTGGTACCGGGCCAATCCCGGCACCATCCCCCAGGGTTCTCTGGTGCTGAGCTTCGGGCCCATGATGGGAGGGGCGGAGATCTCGGCAGCCCTCGAATTCGGAAGCTGGATGGAGAATGTTCGGGAAGCCGGGGCCAACGCCGTGGGTATGATTCTTCCGACCCAGATTCCCGTGGAGATGATGGGCATGCTGGCTGACCAACTTGCCGGCAGCCCGACTCTCCACGGTCCTCCCATGCTTCTCCTGCCGGCGGCGACGGTGGAGAGACTCTTCGAGTTCGCTGGTACATCGGTGCCGGTGATGGACCCTCTGGAAACCCTTCAGCGGGCCCCGGTAGCGGTTTCCCTGGAGATGCCCCTGACGATCCGCACCATTTTGGCTCCTAACGTGGTTGGCCAGATACCCGGGAGCCTGGGCGGGGAGCTTGACGATGTGGTAATCACTGCCCACTTCGATCACGAACCGCCGGGGGCTCCAAACGCCCAGGGGGACTCCATCTACAACGGGGCCGATGACGACGCATCAGGGACGGTGGGCCTCCTGGAGGTGGCCAGGGCATTCACGGCCCTCCCGGGGCCTCCGGCCCGGTCCGTGGTGTTCGCCGCGGTGAGCGCCGAGGAGATGGGCCTTCTTGGATCTACCCACCTCGCTGCGGAGGGCCCTTCTCCTGCCGGCTCCACGGTGGCGAACCTGAACATGGACATGCTGAGCCGGAACGGTCCCGACTCCCTTTTTGTCTTCGGGCAGACATACAGCAGCTTGGGAAAGGTGTTCAGGGATGTATTGGAGAGCCACCCGGAGTTGGGATTCAATGTGCGGCCCGGGTTGCAGATGCCGAACCTGGACCTGATCCGGTTCAGTGACCAGGCCCCGTTCCTGGCCAGGGGCGTTCCGGTTCTCCTCTTCAATAGTGGGTTCCACCCCGACCTCCACACCCCCGATGACGAAGTGGAGCGGGCGGATACGGACAAGCTGGCTCGGGCGGCTCGCCTCATGTTCTACCTGGCCTGGGCCGTGGCGAACGATCCGGCCGATCCTGTCTGGACCGAAGAAGGTAGAGTCCGGACCGAGGCCATGCAGAGAGTGCTGAAGCGGTAGGGGAGGGCCCGGGTCAGGCGAGGGGGGGGGCTCAGCCGAGAGAGTCGGCCAGAAGGTCTGGCCGGCAGGGCCTGGCTGCGATCGCATGTCCTTGCCTTTTCCATATTCCGGATCGAATCTTGGGTGTGGGCGACTGATGGTCTGGGCAGGGCCCTCTCTTTGGAGCCACTTCGGATGGCGTCCCACCTCTCCCGATTCCTTGCCGAATTGAAGCGGAGGAAGGTTACCCGCGTGGCGGTGGTCTACGCCCTGGTGGGGATCGGCATCATCGAGGGTGCTCAGCTCGTCTTCGAGGCGCTGGAGTTGCCACAGGTGGCGTGGCAGATCCTGACCATTCTGGTCCTCTTCGGATTTCCGGTGGCGTTGGTGCTGGCTTGGGCCGGGGAGCTGACGCCAGCCGGAATCCAGCCGGCCCCGTCTCCGGAGGCAGGTGAGGGAGAAAGGGTCGAGGGCGGGCCTGCCACTCTCGCTCCCTGGGCGCTGGCTGGGGTCACTGTCCTGGTCGTCGCCGTGGGCATCGCTCTGTTGTTCCTTCGTGATCCCGGGAGGACGGCGGTGGAGGGACGGGTTCCCATCGCGGTGCTGCCCTTCACCAACCTGAGCGGATTGGCGGAGGCGGAAGCCCTCACCTCCGGTATCCATGACGACATCCTGACCCAACTCTCCAAGATCCACGCCCTTCGGGTGACCTCCCGCACGTCGGTGATGGAGTACCGGGACACGGAGATGAACCTTCGCCGGATCGGCGAGGAGCTGGGGGTCCAGGCGATCCTGGAAGGAGGAGTGCAGAAGGCCGACGATCGGATTCGCATCAATGCCCAGCTTATCGATGCCCGGAACGACGAGCACCTCTGGGCGGAGTCATACGACCGGGCCTACTCCGTGGAAGACCTCTTCGCCATCCAGAGCGATCTGGCAAGGAAGATAGCCTCGGCTCTCCACGCCACTCTTCTGCCGGAAGAGGAGGAGAGGATCGGGGCGCTTCCGACCCAGGACACGGTGGCCTATGGACTCCTTCTCCGTGGCCAGGAACTGGAGGAAAAGGGCGCGGCAGAGCACGAAACGGCCATCGAACTTTTCCGTCAGGCCATCCGCATCGACTCCCTCTTTGCGACTGCCTACGCCGAGTTGGCCTTCGCCTATTACTACAAGGTGACGTACTACGGCGCCCCGATGGAGTGGGCGGATTCCGCCCTCCTGATGGCTCAACGTGCGGTGGCTCTCGATCCAGACCTTGCGAAAGGGCATAATGTTCTCGGCATCGCCTACTCCGCTCTTGGGAGCCCCGAACGAGCCAGGGAAGCCTACCTTCGGGCCGTTTCTCTGAACCCGAGCTATTCCAGCCCCCTGGGCAACCTGGGGTTCGAAGCTCTGAACATCGGCCGTTGTGACGAAGCCTATGCGTGGTCGCTCCAGGCCCACGAGGTGAACCCTCGGAATGCCCTCCCGCTGGTGAACCTGGCCGACGCCGCCATGTGCATGGACATGGACGATGAGGCGGTTCGATGGCTGGAGAAGTCGGAGAAAGTGGAACAGCCCTTCTTCTGGCTCTCCGCGTATTGGGTCAGCCTCGATCTCAAACAAGGTCGTCTGGAAGAGGCGCGGAGGAAGGCCCTTGCCTGGTTGGAGAACGAACCCGATGACCTCTTCGCCCGAGATGTGAGCGCGGCAACCGCACTACTCAATCGGGAGGTGGATGCTGCCGAGCTGGAATTCGGATCTCTGTACCGGGATGTTCCGGAATGGGGCCTGGGATGGATGTATGCGGATATCAGAACCGGGCTGGCCTGGGCCCTCCTGGAGAACGGGGAGACGGATCGGGCCATGGAACTCCTGGAAGAGACGCGTGAGTGGTTGGCTGACGCCCAAGGTAGGAGCGAAGACGAGATCGGAATTCTCTATGGGTTCGCTCTGGTCAGCGCATTGTCTGGGCAGAAGGAGGAGGCCCTGGCCCGGCTCCAGGAGGCATTCGAGGAGGGGGGTGGGAGGGGCTACAGCGAAACGGCCATCGATCCACGATTCGACAACATCTCCGATGACCCCAGGTTCACATCAATCATCGAGCGGATGGCGGCCCACGTGGCCTCCATGCGGGCCCGGGTGGAACAAGGCGAAGTAGAGTTGGGGATCGGGTAAAAAGAGTCTGGTGAGGGGAACCGGAGGCCTGATCCGCGTTTGGCAGGCCCCCGGGACCTCACTTCAGGGTCCTTCCCGCAAGACCCTCACCTTGAAGCCCATCTCCTTCGACAGCGCCACCATCTCTTCGAAGATGTCCCCGTACGCCACCGCGACGTGGTTCGACAGGTAGTGGGCCATCAAGGTATCCCGGCCGATGCCCATGTCGGCGGCCATGAAGGGCCACTGCCGGGTGGTTCCCTCCCACCAGGCGTCCCGCTTCTCCGGCGGAAGCTTCACCACCTCCCCCTTCCCGATGTCCATCCAGAGTACGTCGTCTCTGATGTAACACCGAGCCCAGGTCATCTCGCCGGGCAGGCTTTCCCCTGCAAAGGTCCCCCCTGGGATCGGGAAATAGCCGGCCGGTTGCCGAAAGCTGTGGACACCGTGAAGGGTGTCGGGATCGTGGTTGAATGCGTAGGCGCCGCAGGAGCCCGAGTTCAGGAGGACCCAGAGGAAACGGCCCTCGTGCTCCCCTCCCCACCGCACATCGTGGAACATCACGGCCTGGTGTAATCCCTTGGCAAGGAGGAGCCGCTTCATCATCTCCATGGGGACGGCGTTCCCCTGATCAGCCTCGGTGGAACAGATCACGTTGTCCCCATTCGACTCCGGCCGGCAGGTGGAGTTGAAGAGTCCCTCGGCGAAGTCGGAAGGTGGCCTGAGAGGAATCAGCCCGAGCTGGTACTGCCAGCCCAGGCAGTCGGCTTTGTACTCTTCCAGCATGTCCAGGACAGCCAGGTAGTCCCGGAGTTGCTCCCGGGTGGCGTCCTCCGTGAAGTCCTCAGCGCCTGATTCGCCCCAGTGGAAGTTCACGCCCTTGTCTTTCACGAAGGCCAGGGCATCGGCGATGCGGGCGTCACCAATCTCCTTCCCCCTGGACAAGATCCAGGCCTGGTCCACCTTGTGTTCCGTGAACCCATGACGGTTCAGGAGGCGAGGCCCGAAGTATCCGTTGATCATTCCCATGGAGGTGTCGCCCAGCATCAGGATGAGGGCGCGCCGATCCTGGAATTGCTGGGCTACCTTACCTGCAATGGCCTCGGCCTCGGCGGAGACAGGTGCGTCGTAGGTGAGGGCCTCCTCCCCGTAGGCGATGCCTCCTGTCTCGCACCACTCCTCCAGGCTCGCCATGAAGCGGTCATCCGTCGTCCAATCCGGGGCGTCGGTCCAAACCCTGGAGAAGGGCCGCCCCAGGCTCTCGAGGCAGGCGCCGGTGTTCAACAGGCCCACCAACCCCGGCCATTGGCCACTGAAGTTGCTGGCCAGGAGGAGGGGGTTGTCCTTGCCTACAACACCTTCGGTGGTATGGGGTCCATAGAACCAGTGCACGCAGATCCCCACCATGGGGTCCAAAATGGGTCCGAGCTTTTCGATGGCGTGGTGGGGTTTGGTCAGGAAGCCTTCCACCCGGTAGGACTCCCGACCCAACCTTTTCAGCGCCGCTTCCATCTGCAGGGTGGCTTCGGTGATACTTGGAAGGGCCAACTGATTGGGCACGTCGCGGCCGTCGCCGGGCCAGAACAGGGCGATGCGCTGCTTCATGGTTCCGTTCTCCTGGTGTTGTCTTAAACGCGACTCGGGTTCGCGGTTCTTGTCAGCGACCTGCGGTTGCATCCCCCTGGTGCCCACCCCACTCAGCCAATGGGTTCTCCGCCCCCCGCCGCATTTTCCCCGGTGAAGATTTCAGGCCCGCGACCCCACTTTTTATTGTACTTATCCCCCCAGGTGGGCAGCAGGCCGATATATAATCCGAATTCTGCGGCCCGCTTGAGTACATAATCATTAAATTCGTTTTCATCTTTCAGATAAACCGCTTTTTTACCTTTCCCGACCTTCAACAGCGGCGGCTGCGCAATATATAAATAGCCTCTGTCGATCAGTTCCGGCATCCGTCGATAAAAAAATGTGAGCAACAACGTTCTGATATGCGAACCGTCTACATCCGCATCGGTCATAATGATGATTTTGTGGTAGCGCAGTTTATCTATATCAAAATCAGGATACTATGATCGACAGGTAGCTTTTCAGAGAAGCGGAG
>CBDUAX010000022.1:0-18671 GCA_965365235.1 uncultured bacterium | reverse complement strand
AGGATCCCCCGGACCTCGTTGGGTAACCCCAGAAAACGGGCCACTGCAGGAGAGCCCGGTGCACGGAAGAGTTCCCCCGGAGAGGACAGCTGAGCCAACCCTCCGTCCAGGATGACCCCCACCCGGTCCGCCATCCGACCCGCCTCCTGGAGGTCGTGGGTGACCCAGAGTAGAGCAGGCCCGTATTCCTCGTGGACAGCCAGAATCGACCGTCGGACCTCTTCCCGCAGGGCCGGGTCCAGGGAGGTCAGAGGTTCATCCAGGAGCAAGACCGGAGGGCGGGAACCCCCCGCCCGGGCCAACGCCCCCCGGTGGGCCTGGCCCCCGGAAAGCCCCTGTGGGCTTCGAGGGCCGAACTCCGCCATTCGGACGGCCGCCAGCGCACCCTCGACCCGTCCGGAAACCTCGCCCCGGGGGACGTCGGAAACCCGAAGAGGGAAGGCGACATTTTCGAAAACGGAGAGGTGGGGAAAGAGAAGGGGGCGTTGGGAAAGGAGAACAACACCTCGCTTCTCAGGCGGTTGGTTCGTAACCTCCCTCCCTTCCACCTGGATCCGACCGGCCGATATGCTCCCCGATCCGGCAAGGGCCCCGAGAAGGGAGGTCTTCCCCACCCCAGAGCCACCGACGAGGACAAGCCGCTCCCCACGCTCTACCCGGAAGGAGACATCGGAAAGGCCGAGGTTCCGGCCAAAGGGGACCGACAACCCTCGTACGTCCAGCGCAGGGAGGGAGGCCTCCTCCCTTTCGCGAGCCCCCGACCTCACGGCGCCACCACCTCGGCTCTGCGCACGGCCAGGGCGATACTCGCCATGAGAAGCATCGGGGTCCTGACCCGCCCCCATCCACGCCAACACCTCCACCGTGAGGGTCCGGACACGACCCTGGCCTACCAAAAGAGTAAGCGGCACCTGGGCCCAGGAGACAAGGAAACCCAATACGAAAGCCTCCAGGAAGGGCCTGCGAAGAAGAGGGAGTGTGATCCGGGTCAGTGTCTGCATCCGGCTCGCACCGAGTCGACGGGCCTCCCCCTCGATCTCGAAGTCGAAGGCCGACAATACACTCAGGAAATAGAGGGTCGTATACCCCACCGCCGGGACCAGATGGGCCAGAAGGACCCCCCACGGGGTGCCACCCATGCCGAGACGTAGAAAGGAGTACTGGAGCCCCAACCCCAACGCCACCGGGGGAGCCGCCACGGGTAGGAAAGCGCTGGCGGTCCCCAGGCTCCGCACCCATCCCTGGAGCCCGTCCAGGGCCCTCCCCAAGAGGAAGCCCCCGAGTGCAGCCAGGAGGCCCGTAGCGGATGCCAAGCCCACACTCACCCAGAGGGACCGGATCAGCCTTGGACTGTCGCTCCAGAGCGATAGCCAGGAACCGAGGCCAGGGTCGGCGCCAAGCAAAGAGGGAAAGCGCCATCCTCCACTGGCCGAAACCACCGCCAGAAGGCCCAGGGGAAGGAGGGACCAGATCCCCAGGGAGAGGAGAAGGAGGTACCGAATTCGGGGCGAGGGCTTCATGGCAGAGGCCTCTCCCTCCTGCCTGCATCACGACGAACCCGAACCTTCGGAGGCGCCCTCACCCCCTCACCCTTTCCTCTTGTCGCCACCGAACCCACCCATGAACCGCCACCGCCACCAGGGCCAGAAGAAGACCCAATAGAGCCAGGACATACCCGTCCCCCCGTCGTTCCAGGGAGACATCGGTGTAGCGTTCCCACGTGAGGAGAGGGAGCGCCAGCGGATCGCTGGGGGCCAGAAGGACGGCCGCTTCATAGCTCCCTGCCACAAAGGTGAACACCGCCACGGCCGCCGGGAGCATCCCCCGCCAGAGCAACGGCCAGCTCACCCGGGAGAAGGTGGCCCACCTTCCCGCACCCAGCCCCCGGGCGGTCTCCTCCAGACCGGCTCCCCGGGTCTCGAGAACGGAGATGGCCACCAGGGCCAGGAACGGGAGCTCTTTCCAGATGAGAGCCAGGATGAGGCCCACCCCCAAGGGATCCTGGACCACAGCCGGCATCTCGGCCGGGCCCCCGATCCACCCCAGAAGAACGGCCCACCGGCTCAGAAGACCACTCTGCCCCAAAACCAGGAGGGCGCCGACACCGGCCGCAAGATGCGGGACCGGGAGGGGAAGAAAGGCCAGCGTCCGACCCAGGCGGCTTGCCCACCCAACCCCACGTAAGGTAACCGCCACCACAGCGGCACCCACAGCGGCCAGAGCCGTCGAGACCCCGGCCACCCAAAGCGTCCACAGCGTCCCCTCCCAAACTGCCGGATCAGCCATCACATCCCGGAACCGGTGGAGGGAAATCCTTTCGGTCCCGCTACCCGGACCCAGGATCCCGAGGCCCCCGAGAATCGAATAACCGATCCCGACAAGAACCGGGGCGGCCAAGACCACCACAGCCAGGAGGCCTGGTAGGGAGGACCTCCTGGCCCACGGAGCCGTTGCCGGTCGGAGGGTCCTCACCGCAAAGAACGCCGGACGGAGGAACGCCATAACTCCACGAGGCGCTCGTGATATTCTGGGGCGACCTCCGGCACGGCGTAGCGGTGGAGAGAATCGGAGGAGAGGGACCGGGGGTCGTCGGCAAGTGCGCCGAACCGTGCCCGCCAATCCGGGGGAAGTGCGCCGAGATCCAACACCGATCCGTCCCCCCACACGTCAGGGCGCTGTTTCTCCAACTGTGCCTCGGGAGAGAGAAGAAGGTTCGCCAGGACCATAGCCCCGGCAGGGTTCGGGGCGTTGAACGGGATCCCCACGAAGTGTGCATTGGAGATCGTGCCGTCGCGAAGAAGCAGGGGCCGTGCCGAAGGGGGGAGCACGCCCTGACGGACCTTGGTGATGGCCTCGTTCTCATTGTTGGACATGGAAAAATCCACTTCGCGGTTGGCGAAGAGCCGATGAAGCTCGGCAACCCCTGAAGGGTAGACAGTCCCCCCTCTCCAGAAGTAGGGTGTGTGCCGGTCCAGCCAGGCCAGGACCGATCCGCTTCCCCTGACGAAGGCCTCCTCAGAAAACCCGCCCTGGAAGGCGGACACACCGCCGCCTACCGCGTACATCAGCGTCTTCAAGAAGGTCATTCCGGTGAAAGACTGGTCATGGGTGAATCGGCCGGGATGGTTGAGAATCCAATCCCCCAGCTCCTCCACGGTCCGGGGTGGATCAGGCGTTCGCAGCGTATCGTAGATGAGTGCGAACTGAACCCGACCCCAAGGGGACTCGAACCCGCCCAGCTCCTGTTCGAAGTCCTTCATGACAATGGAAGAAGCGCTGTCGACAAAGGCGGCCGAGGGAAGAGACCCCGCCCACGGTCCCTGCAGCAGAGCCTCCTTCATGAGATTGTGGAAGGTCTCACCGTTGATCCACACCAGGTCCGCACCGCCTCTGGCACCGGCATCTCGCTCCACGACGAATTGGTTCACCAGCTCCGGGCCGCGGCCGTCGGTGGCCAGGAGGGTCATGCCGTACCGCTCCTCGAGGGTTGGACCTACCCACCCATCCACAAAGGCGTTGATGGCCGGGTCGCCCCTCCACATGCGCCACGTCACCTCGGTCCCTCGGGCCAGAGCCTCCACCGAATCCCACGGAAGTCCAGCAAGATCGGACGCCGAAGGCACCACACCCGGCCCGGCGCCGGAACAGGCCGAGAGACCCAGGAAGGCCAGGGCCAGGGGCCCCCATCCCCCCGAGGCGGCGAAACCCGTCGGCCAAAGCCCCACCTCCTGGCCTCGCCTTGCCCTCCCTGGCCACTGAAACATCGGTCTCAGAAAGCCCATCGGACGGAAAACTGAAACTGTCGTGGAGGGGCGGCAGTCGAGTAGGCGAACGGGTCCCCAGGCCGGCCGACCTGGGTCCGAGGACCACCCCCGGGAATTCCGTTTGCGAAGCCTGCGTAGTTGGTCCGGTTCAGAAGGTTGAATCCCTCCGCCCGGACCGCCATCTCCCCCCCGCCAAGACCCGGAGTCCAGGCCACCGAGCCATTCAAAGTCCAGGCCAAGGGGAGTCGTTCGGCATTTCGTTCCACTCCCGGATACCGGTCATAGTTCCCCACAAATCCTTCACCGAAGATCCCACCCGATCCATCCAGATCCCTGAAATTGGCGATCCGATTCACCGGCGTGCCCGTTTGCAGGTCGAAGATCCCGGATATCCTCACGGCGCGCTGCGGCTCCCACAGAGCTCGAAGGGTGACATGATGACGCCGGTCGTTGATCCCGTCTGCCCATTCGCCGCCGAAATCATTTTCCGAAGCCGCGTTGAAGTTGATGTCCTCGGTGTCGTTCTGGGTCCGGGACCATACCCAAGATCCCTCAAAAGCGAAGCCGTCCACGAGGGCTCGGCGAATCATGGTCTGGAGCCCCAGGTAGCGGCCTTTTCCACCCGAGTCGGTGGTGGTGAGACGCCGGTATCCACTTTCCCCCGGATCGACGGGCCGGAAAGGATCGCCGAATTCGGGGGATCGATTCAGGGTGTCCCCCGGCTGGAGCGTGTACTGAACCGCGTTCAGGTCCCAGGACCGAGGGAGGTTCCGTGTCTCGACCCACACACCGTCCACGGAGAGGCTCCAAAGCTGCGCGACCTGCCGCTGGTACCCCAGGGAGACCTGGGAGCTGACAGGTTGCTTCAGGCCCCGGGCGAACATTCGCCGCACCTCTCTGGGGGGGAGGCCTCCCTCCAGCGCTTCAAGATCTCCGGCAGCCGGACCCTGGCCGAAGGTCGGGGGCGGGAACGAGGTGCCTTCCTCGAAGGTGACGACCGCGTTCCCTTCAGGTCCGAACTGGACGGCGTCGGAGTAGACGGCGTAGGGGAATTTCCCGGTATACAACCCCCACCCACCTCTGAACACACCCATACGGCTCGGGAGCCAGTTAAACGAGACTCGGGGCTGGAGGTTGTCGAGATCCGCATCACTCTCCCCTCGAGCCGTGATGTCGTCGTAGTCCCAACGAAGGCCGAACTGGACTGTGAGGCCGGGCGTGACACGCCAGCGGTCTTCGACGAAGGTGCCCCACAAGGTCTGAGAAAGATCAACCTGTTGGGGATGAGCGTCGATGGAATAGCGCAGGACCCGAACATCGGAGGGCACGTCCTGGATCGACAGGAACCTCCCCGAAGGGGAGATGTTCCCCTCATTCACCACCGTGTAGGCACCTCTTGGGTTCGTATTGGCCCCCAACAGCTCGAAGGTGGAGCGAACCACATCTGCGCCGAACCGGAGCGTGTGCCGGGCCCCTATCCTCAACTCGAACTCTTCCTTCACTTGCAGCTGGAGTTCCGATTCGTCAAAGATGAAGTTGCTGGACCCCACCACCGCCTCGACGGTGGTCAGATCCGGGGAAACGATGGTCACCTGGGGGGTTTCCAGGTCGCTAGCCGTGGGGGGAAAGTCCCAGCTGTACGTCCCTACCTGGACGGAGAACTCGTTCCGGGCCCGGTCCCCACGGAAAGAGTTCCGATGGGTCATGCTCGTCAGGCTTCCGATCCGCCGAGTGGTGATGTCAGCCTCAGGGACGACCACCCCGCCACCCTGTCCCTTCCTGCGCACATCGGATAGGGCAAAGCGGAGTGTGGAACTCTGGTTTTCGGACCACCCGTGATCGATTCGGGCGAAAGCCTTCCACGTCTCTCGCTCCTCGGTCCCCAGGAACGAGGTTCGGGCGGTCGAGCCGATCCGGTCCTCCTGCTCATTCGTGTACTCGATTGCCCCAAAACCAAAGGTGGTCCCCGGAAGAATCGGCCCACCCAGCGATCCACCAAGCTGGGTTCGGGTAAAGCCGTCCGGATCCACACCGGAGGGTGAAAACTTTGGATCGGCGTCAAAAGGAGTCCCCGGCCGATGTACGAAGAGAAGATCACCCTCCCATTCCGATCCCCCGGCGCGGGTTTCCATCTCCACCACCCCATTGGTGGATCGCCCCAGAGCTGGCCGGTAGGCGGCGGTGTGGACGTTCAGGCGCTCCAACGCTCCCAGTGGCAGGGACACCCTCGGCCCCCCCAGGAAACCTTCGTCGTTGGAGAGGCCGTCCACCGTGTAGCGGGTATAGAGGGAGTTCTCACCATGGATCGTCAGTGGTGGCGCATCCCCAAAAAAGCCGGTGGATTGGGAAACGCCCGGGACGTTGAATGCCAGGGCCAAGGGATCCCGTGCGTCTGTGGGGAGGGCCTTCAACTCAAACGCTTCCACCGTGCCACCGGTCTCGGCATCGTCGGTGTTCAGAAGGGGACGTTGCTTCCGGGACACAACGGTCAGGGCGTCCAGGGCGTACAGGCGGGCCAGGGTGACCCCGACCTCTTTGACTTCCCCCTCCCCCAGGGGTCCGACATTCAAACTCGCTCCGACAAAACCCGGGTGCCGAAAAACCAGGGTCCCGGCCTGCCCAGATGGAAGCTCCAGGAGAAAAGCGCCGAGACTGTCGCTGGTCGTCTGGACCTCTCCGGGCAAAAAGGAGACCGATATCCCCGCGAGAAGATCCCCGCCCTGGGCCCGGACCGATCCGATGATCACCCCGACTCCCGGGTTCTCCTGAGCCCCCGAAGGGGAAGGAAAAAACGCGAATCCGAGGGCGGCACTCGCCCACATTCCAGGCACCAGGATGGTAGCGGTACACGCACCCCCAACACGCCGAAGCCAAGACTTCCTGCGCGGCCGATTCATTCCCGTGATGGACCGATTTCTGCGGTAGGACTGGTGGAACTCTTTTGCCCGAATTCTCGGACCCCCCAGACCACCCGCTGAATGATGGTAATCGTCGTCAGACCAGCCAAAAGTTGGAACAAGGTCACCAGCCGCGTGGGCATCAAAAAGAACAGAGAATAGAAAACCACAGTCTCTCCTCCGGAAATCAACCCTTCCGGAACCGAGATCGATGTGTGTTCCCCGCGGGGCCCGGTTCCCGCCCCCCTCTTCTCCAGAATGGCCGCAGGCACCATCCAGGAAGCACCGTTCACATAGAAGGCAGCCAGGAGAATCACAGCAGCCCGAACCAACTCCAATGGTGCACCGGGCCTGAGTGCAAAGGCCACCGGGATGGCGGCGTACACGAGAAAGTCTGCCACCAGGTCAAAGAAGCCACCCAGGTCGGAGGGAGTTCCCCGGAGACGAGCCACGGCCCCGTCCAGCCCATCTAGGATGCGATTCAGGACCCAAAGGAAGAACCCCAGGAGCATGGAGTTCTCCCAGGCCGCAAACGCGGCCCCCAACCCGACAACCAGGCCGACGCCAGTGAACACTCCCGGAGGCACCCCCTGGAGGGTCCGGGCCAGAGGTCCCAGAGTCCGGTCTTTCAGGGGACGGAGGACAGGATCAAACACAACTCCCCGCGAGGTAAAGATGGCCGGCCATCGTTTGCTCCTGGAAATAACCCTGAGGAGAGACGTTCTCCCCCAAGGGCACCGGTTGCCGGAAAGCTGCGCCCACCGGGTCAATAAGACAACGCCCAAACTCCCGCTGCCTGGCATGGGTTCCCGGAAACGCGTCGCGGCTCCACTCGCAGAGCCATTCCAGCGGGGTCCGGAGCCCGGATCGGGGCTCGGACCAAGGTGATCCGGTCTCATCAACCGGGAACCAACGGATTCCGGAGAGGGTTTGAATCTCGTGTGGCCCTTGAAACGATCCCAGGAAACGGCAAATCGAATGAAGTGGAGCCTTCCTTTGGTCATCCTGGCCGCTGCGGCCTGCGCCCCTCTCGGGGCCCAGCCCGGCCCTGGATTCGACCACTCCGTATTTGACCGGCTTCTGGGTGTCCATGTCTCACCTGGAGGGTTGGTGGACTATGAGGCTTTCGCCCAGAGCCCGGATTTCCAGAGGTACCTGGCCTCTCTGGCCGGGGCCGATCTGGCTGGCCTTCCCGATTCTGACCAGCTGGCTTTCTGGATCAATGCCTACAATGCCTACACCATCGAGCTGATCAATCGTCACGAAGAACGAGAGTCGATTCGCAACATCAACAAAACCTTGGGGTTGTTCCGCGGGAAGGGCCCGTGGAATGAACGTTTTGCAGAAGTGGCCGGGAAGGTATGGACCCTGGACGAGATCGAACATGAGGTGATCCGGAAGAGGTTCGCCGAGCCCCGTATCCACTTCGCGTTGGTCTGCGCCGCCCTGGGCTGCCCACCACTTCTTCCGGAGGCCTACGTCGGTCCTCGGCTGGACGTACAACTCGACGACCGAACCAGAGTCTTTCTCCTGGAGAGCCCCAGAAAAAACCGGGTGGACCCGGAGGCGGGGAAGGTGTACTTGAGCCCCATCTTCGATTGGTACCGAGAGGACTTCCCCATCGAGCCTTCTGCCTTCGGGGCCTTCTTGGCCCGATACCACCCCCCCGGTCGGGCGCGGGCTCTTCTCGAGTCCGGCGACTTCGAGATCCAGCACACGGACTACGACTGGAGCCTGAATGCAGCCCGGGAATAAGGGAACTCTTCAGGACCGGAGGGGATTCTGCAGTGAGCGAGGAGGTGGGTGGGATCTTAGACGGGCCGGGAAGGAAAGAATGACAAATCGCCAGGCTTTTCAGATAGCGGACTCCTTTTCCGATTTCATCGACAACGCTACCAAAAACCGGGATCTCTGGCACGCTATGGCGGCCCGAGCCCGTGAGTACAAGGAGCTGGTGGAAGAGCTCAAGTCCATCCCGGGCAGCTGGCGCCTTTTGGCCATCGCCGATGACTTGTGTGGGGACGCGGTGAATATCATTCCCACCGTCGCGGTTCTTGCGGAGGCGGTTCCGAACCTCGAACTCCGGATCGTAAGCCGGGAAGTGGTTCCGAAGCTCATGGACCGCCACCTCACTCGGGGCGCCCGAGCCATACCCGTCATCATCCTCCTCGATGAGGAAGGGCGAGAGCGTGGATGGTGGGGACCCCGACCCCAGCCGTTACAGGATTGGGTCAACCGGGTTGGGAGGGGAATGGAGACAGCCGATCGCTACCGGGAGTTGCGACGATGGTATGCCCGGGACCGAGGTGCCACCACCGCCGAGGCCATCGTCGATCTGGTTCGGTGCGGGTCGGGAACAGAGGGCTGGTTCCAGGGGGACCGGTCCTCCGACTCGAGCCGTTCCTCCACGGTCACCGGCTGGTCGAAGTCCTGGAACATCATCCCATTGGGGTGTTCCTCCCTCTGATAGAGAACGATGAAGTGTACCTTGCCTTCATACGTTTCGAGGTGTCTTCCCCGACGGCGACTTGCCATCAGGAGGGGCGGGCCCCATGGGTGAGCCTCTTCAAACCAGACTAACATCCGTCACGACTTCGACAAGCGAGGGGCCGTTGTGGGCCAGGGCTCGAGCCAGGGCCTCGTCCAACGCTTCCTTCCTCTCCACCCGAATGCCCAGGGCTCCACAGAGATCGGCATAAGCGGAGAAGTCCGGATTTCGCAGTCCCGTCTGCCACACAGGCCACTGACCACTCCGCTGCTCCTTGCTGATCTTGCCGAGCTCATCGTTGTTCAAGAGGACATGTGTGATGTTCATCCCATACTTCACGGCGGTGGTCAGTTCCGCCATGTACTGTCCGAATCCCCCATCCCCACTCACTGAAACCACCTTCCGTCCATGGAAGGGCGTGCCAGCCTCCTGCGTGGCGGCCCAAGCACCCAAAGCCGCCGGGAGTGCGAACCCGATGGAGCCCAGATACCCCGACATCAAGACAGACTGCCTCGAGCATTCGAAGTAGCGCCCGAAGGAGTAGGTGTTGTTCCCCACGTCGACACAGAGAATCGCGTCCTCGGGAACCTGTCGGTTCATGGCCGAGAACAGGGCCGCCGAGCTTACGCCGTTCCCCCGATCCTCCCCTTCCCTTTTCTCTTTTTCTGCCCGCCAAATGGCCCACCGTTCGGCCACCTCGGGCCTTTGGTCCACCCACTTCCTATCGCCAGCCAGACGATCCCGAAGAAGCTTCACCGTCACTCCGATTTCCCCCAGGACCGGGACCTCGACCGGGTGGAACTTCCCAAGGGCCAGGGCATCGAAGTCCACCTGGATGATCGGCCGTTTGGGGGTGATGCCGGTGTGGTTGGAGAAGCTGGCACCCAAAACGAGGAGGGAGTCGGACTCGTTCATGAGCCAGGAAGCCACAGGGGTGCCACTGCGCCCCAGGACCCCACCGCCCAGTGGATGCGCATCGGAGATCTGCCCTTTCCCCTTGAACGTGGTGATTACCGGGGACCCCAACCGTTCCGCCAGTTCGATGATGGGTCCCATGTGGAATCGGGCCCCATGACCGACGATGATCACCGGGCGTTCTGATTCCATCAGGAGATCGGTGGCTTCCTGGAGGGAGGTCTCGGACGGGGCGATGTCTCGCCGGCCAATTCGTCCTCGGGGGCCACCCGCCGGAGCACCATCTTCAGCTTCCAGGTTCTGGACTTCATCCGGGAAGACGAGATGCGACACCCCTCGGTTCAGGATCGCACTCTTGCATGCCAGGTTCACGAGCTCGGCGTGACGGCTGGAATGGAGGACGGTCTGACTCCATTGGGCCACCTTCCCGTAGGCCGCCAAAAGATCCACTTCCTGAAACGCACCGGGGCCCAGAACCTGGGTGTCCACCTGCCCGGTGAGTGCCAGCACCGGCGAGCGGTCCACATTTGCATCCCAGAGCCCGGTGAGAAGGTTGGTGGCCCCGGGGCCGGCGATGGAGAAACAGGCTGCGGGTCGACCGGTGAGTTTCCCATAGGCGGAGGCCGCAAAAGAGGCGGCGCCCTCGTGCCGGATCCCGATGTAGGTCAACTCCCCAGCTCGTTCTCGCCGACGGAGAGCATCGGCCAGCCCGAGATTCGAATGCCCCACCATACCCCAGACCCATCGGATCCCCCAGGCGACCAGGGTTTCGGCCATCAAATCCGAGACGGTCCGACGATGAGGCTCCTCTTCGGGGAACCCTACATAGACGCCGTCTTCCCGAACCTCCACGGGAAAGGTGTCCACGCCATCGTCGAACCCCGGTGCCTTCCCGGTAGTGGGGTGAAAATCCCATCCGTGCCACGGACAACGGAGTAGCCCATTCTCGATGGATCCCTCCCCAAGGGGCCCACCCTGATGCGGACACCGGTTGTCCAAGGCAGCGATCTCTCCTTCGAAGTGCGTCAGACAGACCGTGAAGTTTTCGCAAGTGACCGGTTTTACGCGCCCCTCCGGGAGCTCATGGGAATCGAGGGCTCTCCGCCAGACCAGCTTTTTCTTCTCGGCGCTCATCAAATCTCCGGTTCAGGAGTCTTTTCGGGGGGACGCTTACGGCCTACCCCTGGGAAACGAAAAGGGGCCGGTCCCGTGGTGGGGGACCGGCCCTTTCCGGAGGAGAAAACCCATGGATTTCAAGCCATCACCCCTCAGGGGGCCCAGATCCGTACCTCCGGGTAGAAGGCTGGCCACGCGAACCAGAACGCCACGAAAGCTTCCGGCACAGGCTCGAGCTGGGACCCGGCCAGGGGTCCTTTCCTCCACTGGCCATCCAGGCGCCAGGTCGTCTCCGTCTGCTCGTCCCGGATCTCTCCCTCCACCACGGTGAAGGTGAGTTCTTCGCCAGCCAGATCGCTCTGATACGCCATGGCGCCCTGAGTGTCTCGGTCCCAAAACACCACCACGCCATCCCCGTCAGCCACGCTATGGGCAACAGCCCTCGGACCCATCTCGTCCAGGAGGTAGGAGGCCGCGGCCTCGTTGGCCCGGACGAAATCGGGGTTGCTCAGCGATGGGATTCCATCCTTCCCAGGGCCTCCACTCCGGATCTGCGATGTTGGAATCGAACCGTCGAGGTCCGAGACCCGTGTGTTCCCAGGCGAGGCTCCTGTATCCGAGCAAGCGCTTGGCCCCAGGAAAATCCCAGCGGCCATGAGGATAAAGGGGGAAAACGCATTCTACCGAGCATGCTTTCTCTCCGTCTGGATCCCATGGTGTGCTTTGGGGATTCAGCCAGACGGGAGAAAGGTTCCCCGCATCACCTTGCGGATAGGCAAAAACGGACTTCCAGGCGGGGGAGTCGTCGGTTCGGGGTCCGTGAGTCCCCCTCCATGGGACCCGGGCTCACAACCAGGGCCGGCAGGCCTTGATGACCTGAAGATCGGCCTGGGTCGGATCATTGATGATCCGGTAGAAGTCTCCAAGATAGGCAACCGCCGAGTCCCTGTTTGCCCCCGACAACCCATGCTGCCGCTGCGCCAGCGCCAGGACAGATTCCCGAATCCGGTTGAACCGCTCGAATGACCCGTGATAATCAACCCCGGGCATACAAACGCCCCGGTACAGCCGTTCCCGGACCGACTCGTGGAGGGATTGGGTCAGCTCGCTGGGTTTGGCGTAGGGGGCATCTACCAAGCCGCTGAAGTCGAAGTCGTATGGAACGGGGAATCGCTCATCCCCGATCTCCAGGATCTTCACGTTGTGCCCGGCTGCCGTCCCCCAGTCCACATTCCCGATCATGAAGTAGAAGAGGTAGAGAAGACTGATTTGACCGATCTCGAATTGGTTGGGATAGATCCCGGGAACCTCCACCATCCTCCCGCCCAGGCGTGAGGCCATTGCCTCTTCATCCTCGATGAGAAACCCCAGACGCACCACCGGATCCGCGTCCCCGCTGGTGTCCCGGTATGTGACTTCCACCAGCTGGACCCGGAAACTCTTTTCCGTCAGCTGGTTGTAGATCCGGTACGCCAGGTACTCCTCCAGAATGTTCTGTTCGAAGGCGTCCGTATCCCTGCAATGGGTCACCAGCTTCAGCTTGTCCTGACCGTCGAAGGGCGTCCCATAGGGGGTCGGGTTGGGGAAGTTCAGGCGAAGAGGCGGGTCGGGACAAATCTCCCCCTGCAAACGGAAACGGCCCCTCGTCCTCACCTTGATGGGCACCTCCACGTTCCTCCCCTCCGAACCAATGACGGTCACGGTGGCGGGGCGTTCTTCCGATTCCTGACCACGGTCCCCCTTCAATGCCCTGAAGTCGGCTTCCAATGCGATCTCGAGCGGCTCTTCTGAGGAAAATAGGGTGGGGAAGTCGCGGGTTGACGAACCCAGGCCCCCGTTCTCCGGACCCGGGTCGGGACGGCCCTGGGTCTGCAGTGCCACACCCGGTGGAGGTGGGAAAAGCACCAAAGCCGCCGTCAGGACGGATCGGGTGACCAGGAAAGGTGATGTTCGGATTTTGGCTCGGCACATGGTTCGTAAAGGCTTCTGGAAGGCCAGGAGCGCCGGTCATCTGCGACACTCGACCGGCGAGGTCCCCCAACCTCCGGGCAACCGGGATCTGCGATGAAGGGAACGAAGGGATTGGCGGGGTGGAACCCCGACTCACGTTCTCACTCCAAAGGTGAGATACAGAGAAGGCCAGGAGTTTGTTTCAGGAAGAAGAAAAAGCCAGGACGTTGTTTCAGGGAAACCGGTCAAGTCCCCGGGTTGGTTCCAGGTCAGCCGTCCACCGCCGGAAGAACATGACCCGCCATGATGGTCTCCACCGGATCCCAGCTCTCGTAATTCCCACCCGTGAAGACCACGACCATGTCCAGCTCCGGCAGAACGATGATCCACTGACCGCCCCATCCGCGGGCGCTGAACGACCGGAAGATCTCGTAGCCACCCCAACTTCCATCCCCCCACCACAGATACCCATAGTCTCCTGCCAGGGCTCCTTCGGTGGCTTCTTGGACCCAACCTTCGGAGAGGATCCGGGTACCGTTCCACACCCCACCATCCAGGAAGAGTTGACCCAGTTTGAGCATGTCCCTGGGGCGAAGCCGGGCATCTCCATGAGCCGCAATCAATGTCGGCCGCATATAGGGCCAGCTGAACTCCGTGACTCCGAGAGCCGTGAAGAGGTACTGTCCAGAGAACGCCTCGAGGTCTTGCCCCACCGCCTTCTCCACCAGCTTTCCAAGGAGCGTCACCGCGCCACCGTTGTACACCCACCGCTGTCCCGGTTGGGCCTCGAGTTCCTTCCCCACCAGATAGGCCAACGGGTCCGAGGCGACGTTGAAACCGTACATGTCATTTGAGGAAACGCCCCACTCGGTGTTCTCGTTCCACTCCCACCCAGCCGTCATGGTCAGGAGGTGCTCAACCGTGACCTGTCGTTCCCCGTCGTCGAAGAGCCCAGCGTATTCAGGGAAAAAGGTGTGGACCGGTTCGTCCACCCCGTCGATGAACCCGTGATCGATGGCAAGGCCAACGAGAGTGGAGGTGATGCTTTTGGTGACTGAAGCGAGCTGGTGGGTGCGGTCCCGGTCGAATAGGACCTCCGGGCCGAATCGCTGTACCGGGTTCAGATAGAGCTGCCCCCGGAAGTATTCCTCCAGGACCAACTCTCCATGCCTTGCGATCAGGACAGCGTGGACTCGCGGATAATCTCCCCGCCAAACTCCCTCGATGGCTGCGGAGATGGCCACTTCATCGATTCCGGCCTGGGACAGGGTTGAGGTAGACCAACCATCCCCAGTCTCCTCGGGTTGGGTGTAGACATACCCAGCGCCAGGCTCCGAAGGGCTGGAAGCGCATCCGAGAGGAAAAAGAAAGAGCCCGGCAGCCAATCCCAGCAGAAAAAAACCCTTCACGACGTCCCTCCTCACCCCGCGGCGGCCAAGGGGAATGGAGCCCCAGGGACTACCGGTGGAATAACCTCGACTCTCCTATCCCTGGAACGTTTCGGCTGCCCCACACTACCAAACGCCCCTCCTGACCTGGGGAATCTCCCCCAAGCCCAACCCCAGGCCGAAGGGGGGGGGAATCCTATCGTGTGGGGAACCGGGAAAAGACGCCTCCACTCAGATCCGGTCGGCCTCGGCCCAGCCTTCCCGTCTAATCGGCCCGGAAGGTCAGGACCGGCGCCACCGCTCCACCATCTCTTCCAGGGCGGAGAGTTGAAGGGGTTTACTCAGGTAGTCGTCCATCCCGGCGGCCAGACATCGCTCCCGATCTCCGCGCATGGCGTGGGCCGTCAGGGCGATGATTGGGGTGCGTGGTTCCTGCGGATATCGCCGGCGCAACTCCGACGCGGCCTGGTATCCGTCCATGACCGGCATCTGACAATCCATCAACACCAGGCCGTGAAGGTCCGGGTCGAAGGTATCGAGGGCCATCTGCCCGTCGTCGGCGAAGTCCACACGGTGCCCCAGGAGGTGGAGCATCTCGGCGGAGAGTACTCGGTTGCTGATGTTGTCGTCGACCACGAGGATCCTGAGGCCCGGACCCCCGTCGGCGGCTTCCCTCTGGGTCTTCACCGCGTTCCGGTCCTCCGAAGCCCAATCCTCCGGCAGGGTTGGAGGTGCTTCAGGAGTCCCGGCAGAGTCGACTTCCAGTCCCGGTACCATGAGGATCTCCTCTCGGTCATCGGAAGCCTCCTCCTCGGCGGGGAAGGTCACCCGGAATGCCGATCCCTCGCCAAGGGTACTGGCCACCTCCAGCTCTGCGCCGAGGAGGCCACAGACGGCCTTGCAAATGGTGAGCCCCAAACCGGTCCCCTCCTTCAGCCCCTCTTTGTGACCAGAAATCTGCTCGAAGGGCTCGAAGATGGCCTGGAGCCGATCAGCGGGCACCCCGATCCCGCTGTCCGTTACCTCCAGGGTGACGGGACCCTGTTCGGTCCGGCTTAGCCGGACTTCTACCCCCCCCGCATCCGTGAACTTTATGGCATTCCCGAGAAGATTGATAAGGATCTGCTTTACTCTGAGCGGGTCAGTCTTGATGGGCTCCAGACTTTGGGTGCATCTCACCGTCAGCGAAAGGCCTTTCGCCTCGGCTGCATGTCTCATCTCATCCACTGAGGCGTGGACCAGAGAGGCCAGGTCCGTTTCTTGAAGTTCGATGTCGAATCGGCCTGCCTCAATGGCTGAGATGTCCAGAACCTTGTTCACCAGCCCCAAAAGATGTTGGCCGCTTGACTGAATCCTTTGGAAAGCCCGCCGGTCGTCCTCACTCAAGCTGGACCCCTGTTTCCTGAGCGCCAGCTCTGAAAACCCGATCACTGAGTTGAGGGGTGTGCGAAGCTCGTGGCTCATGTTGGCGAGAAACTCGCTCTTGGCTTCGCTTGCGATCCTCACCTTGTTCATTGCTTCGGCAAGCTGACTGGTGCGAAGCCGCACTTTTTCCTCGAGGGCCTCCCTTAACTCCCCCCACTCATTGTGGACACGGGAAAAGCGGCGGCTCAAGGACAAGCCCATAGCGAAAAGGATCGCGACAAAGCCCAAGGACGGGAGCCCTGCCGGAAGTCCGAGGCTGCCTGAGGCCAGGGTGTCGAGGGCAACCGTGAAAATGAAGATCCCCCCTCCCACCGCAATCACTCTCGCTTCCGGATGCCCTCGGTAGGCCTCTCGGAAAAGGGTCCAGGCAGCGAATAGGAGGATCGGGACCGCCCAGGGTGTGCGGAAGGGGGTCGATACATAAACCCATTCGAAAGGGATCGTCAAAAGGGCGGCGGCGATGGCCACATGAGACCACTGGTACCACCGCAGTATCCGTTCGATCGGGCGATCGAGGACCTCCCAAAGGAACTGGATCAGAAAGGCCGTCGCCAGGTGACCAAAGGCTTCGTTGAGCCTGAAGGGAATGCTGAGCCAGCCGGTGGTTTCTGCGACCCAAGCCGTGTAGATGATAGAGTTTCCGGCCAAGGCCAGGGTGGCCAAGCCGAACCAAAGATTCGGACGCTCCTTCCGTTGGTGGAGATACAACTCGACATGGTAGATCCCGACGACCAGGAATAGAACCGTGAGGAGGAGCGGAAGCAGGTCGCCCATGAGCCTCCGCTTCCGTCCCAGCTCCAACTGATCCGCCAGGGCTGCCGAGTCACCGACGACCACACCGCCTTCCAGGAAGTCCAGCTCCGCCCCCAGGGCGTCGGAGGCCCAACCCTGGCGGTGAAACTCCAGGACAACCGAGGTACCCTCGGGATGGAGGTCTACCGGGAAGAGGTGGGGTGCCGGGTAGGGGAGGGTATGGAAAGCCGAGCCCACCTGCCCTACGAGCTGGCCGTCGACATGGATGCGGTACCAGCCATGACGCGCCGGACCTACCACGATGGCATCCCACAACCGATCCGGCTCAGGGCGAAAGGTTCGGCGGAACCAGACCACCCCTTCGTACCCGGTCAACTCGAGGTCCGGCCAGGTCGATTCGAGAGACACTTCCCCCCAGTCTGACGCCCGGCCCGAGGTGTCGGGCCCGGTCCGGAAACTCCAGCCAGAATTCGCCTCTGCCCAGCTCCTCTGGCCCTCGGATGGGCATGGGAAGATGGCCAGGTAGGCAACGGCCAGAAAAAGCCCTCGATAGGTCGAAGACACTAGAAAACCAGGGAGAGGTTCACGTTTGAGATGAGACCTCTGCACTTTCGTTTGGGCCCAGGGGGCGGAAGGCGCGGGGGCCACCCACATGGACGGGGGCACATGCCCCCCCACCGAAGAAGAGGGGCAAACACACTCCCTCCACGGTATCGGCGGCCCCGGAACGGACTTGAATCCTTCTGCCTGAAAGCCTTGTCATGCCGATCACCGATTCCGGGACGCCCGGGGGCCGAGCGTTCCTCCGTCAGTCCCCCAATCCGTTCAGGATATCCACGACCTGGACCAGGTACTCCAGGGGGGGGCGGTCCACCGTATTCTGGCTCATGTATTTGAACTGGAGGGTCCCCTCGGCATCGATGATCAGAATGGTGGGGACGTTCTGCTCGGCGTTACTTCCCCCCCAGTCCGTCGTGAAAAACCCCAGTCCCTCAGAGAGGCTGTGATCCGAGTCTAAAAGGATCGGGAAGGGAGTGGGCACACTTCCCTTGGTGGCCGAATACGTCTTTGGGTAGATCTGCCTGGATCGTTCCACCCGGGCTCGGCCTGCCTCGTCCAAGGTGCCCATATTCGGGGGGTTCTTTCCGTCTTCGATGTCCTGCAGGAGCTGGGGGTAGGCATCGATCCATTCCCCCACCATTTCCCGGCCGTAGGGAAGGACATAGAGGATCTCCAGGTTCGCCCTGGCCTGCCACTGAGTCTCGGCCTCATACTCCACGAACTCGGAATGCTGATAGGGACAGATATGGCACCAGCTTCCGGGCCGGGAGAGCCCCCGTGGGAAGACAATCAGAACGTTCTTCCCCCGCAGCTCCGAAAGTGTGACCTCTCCTCCCTGGAAGGCAGGCAAAGCGAAATCTGGCATGGTCGAACCAACGGTGACCGGGCGAAGAGGCTGCCCCTGTGCGGAAAGTTCCCCAGGCGAACCCATCCAGAACGTTACAACTGAAAGCAAGAGGAACGAGGTGAGAAGGCGTCGCATGGTATCCTCCGGTTCAACAATGGCGTAGCTGGGTCAACTTCCGGGCATCCCTAATTCGTGCTCCTCCGGTACTTCACCTCCCCACCCACGATGGTGTAGACCACCTCCGTGGTGAGGATCTCCTCCTCGGGAATGGTGAGAATGTCTTTGGACAGGACGGTGATGTCCGCCAACTTCCCCGGCGTGAGCGTTCCCTTGATGTCCTCTTCGAAGGAGGCGTAGGCACCGTTGATGGTATAGGACTCCAACGCCTCCATCCGGCTCATGCGTTGATCCGGGAAAAAGACCGAGCCGTCCTTTAACACCCTCGAAACCGTGCTGTGGTAGCTGGCCAACGCCGACACGTCCTCCACCGGGGCGTCTGTTCCATTCGAGATGACGGAACCGTGGGCCATGAGTTTCTGCCAGACATAGGCACCTTCTTCCGCGCGT
>CBDUAX010000021.1:0-18819 GCA_965365235.1 uncultured bacterium | reverse complement strand
GGGTCGATGGTCCTCCCTCAGTCGAAGGGGGACGGAGGAGATCGTCCTGACATTCTCGGTTACCGCCTCTCCCTTCTGTCCGTTGCCTCGTGTTACCGCACGGGTGAGGAGGCCTTCTTCATACACCAGCTCGATGGATGCCCCATCCAGTTTCGGCTCCACCAGAAAGGAAATCGGCCCCGGAACGGCCTTTCGGACGCGCTCATCGAACCGCCTCAGCTCCGCTTCGTCCTTCGTGGAGTCCAGGGAGAGCATGGGTGCGGCATGAGCCACCGTGGGAAGGTCGGATCTTGGAGCTGCCCCCACCCGTTGGGTGGGGGAGTCGGGCGTAACCAGGGTGGGAAAGGCATCTTCCAGTGCCAACAATCTCCGATAGAGGCGGTCATACTCGGAGTCCGATATCTGAGGGCTGGCCTCTACATAATAGAGGTGGTTGTGCCGGTGAAGCTCTGTGCGAAGAGCCGAAGCTTCTTTCTCCGCCTCGCCCAGGGACAATCGTTCCGGTGGAACGTCCAGGTCCTGGCTTTCTCGATCCAACGGACCCCCGAAGGTGAAAAGGAGCAGGTATTGAGCAATGAATCGTAACTCCGTTGATGAAACTTCGGGAGTGTTTTTCACAGATACCTCCCCAGGTCCTATCGAGGTGGCCAGGCGCCAGAATCGCGTTCGTGGTCGAGGGAGATCGGTCGGGCTCACACCAGGGGGAGTTGGGGCTCCCCCTCCAGACCCCTACATTCCCTTCCGAACCGATTCTGCTTCCCGGAGGAACCATGACCCACCCGCGTGCTTCATTTCTCGGTCTTCTCGCTCTTTTCATCGGGATGGCCACCTCGGTCCAGGGACAGATGGAACCCACCACCCGCCGGGGATCCGATGAGGGTGGAGGCCCCTACGAGCGTCTGATCATTCGGGGCGTGAGCGTTATCGACGGAACGGGCGCTCCCCCCCGGGGACCCATGGATGTCGTCATCGAAGGGGATCGTATTGCGGAGGTCCGGAACGTGGGGTTCCCGGGCATCCCGATAAACGAGCGTCGCCGACCCCAGGGAGCGACAAGGGAGATCGACGGAACCGGGATGTTCCTCCTCCCGGGCTTTGTGGACACGCACGTGCACACCGGGGGAGTCCCCAAAGCCCCCCAGGCCGAGTACGTCTACAAGCTCTGGCTGGGCCATGGCGTGACGACCGTCCGCGGTGTGCCCTTCGGGGATTACGAGTGGTCCCTTGGAGAAAAGGCTCTCTCGGAGCGGAATGAGATCGTGGCACCCCGCATGTTCTCCTACCACCGGCCAGGTACGGGGTGGGATGGTGGACCGGTCAAAGACGCCGAAAGCGCACGGGAATGGGTCCGTTGGCTCGCCCAGGACCGGGTGGATGGGGCCAAGGCCGACGGCGTAAAGCTGGGCGCACAGGATCCGGAGATCATGGAGGCCCTCATCGACGAGGCCCACAAGCATGGATTCGGTACTGTGGCTCACCTGGATCAGATGGGCGTCGTCCGGATGACCTCCCTGGATGCCGCTCGTCTGGGCCTCGACATGATGACCCACTACTACGGACTCATGGAGTCCATGCTCACGGACTTCTCCATTCAGACCTGGCCCCTGGATTACAACTACAACAACGAGCAAAACCGGTTCGGGAACGTCGGGCGCCTCTGGTACCAGGCAGCGGAACCGGGAAGCGACCAGTGGAACGATTTGATCGACGAGTTCCTGGAGCTGGATTTCGCCATGGACCCCACCATGGTGATCTACGACGCCGGGCGTGACCTCCAGAAAGCCATGACTCTGGAATGGCACGACGAATACACTCTTCCCTCACTTTGGGATTACTATCAACCCAGTCGTGCAGCTCACGGGTCCTATTGGTTCTATTGGACCAGCGAGGACGAGTACCACTGGAAGAAGTTCTATCAGAAGTGGATGCACTTCCTGAACGATTTCAAGAACGCCGGTGGTACTGTGACGGTGGGCACCGATTCGGGGTTCATCTTTTCAACCTTCGGCTTCGAGTACATCCAGGAACTGGAGATGCTTCGGGAGGCCGGGTTCCACCCTTCGGAGGTCTTCCGAGCCGCGACCTATCTGGGGGCGAAGGAGCTCTTCGAGCCCAAGGGACAGGCTATCGAGTTCGGCATCATCCGACCCGGGCTGAAGGCAGACCTGGTTCTGGTCGGGGAGAATCCCATGGAGAACCTCAAGGTCCTCTACGGAACCGGGGCCCCCAAGCTGGATGAGGAAAATGGGGGATTCGAGCGGGTGGGCGGAGTGGAATACACCATCAAAGACGGGATCGTCTACAACGCCAAAGAGCTTCTGGCCGATGTCAGGGCCATGGTGGAAAGGGAGAAGGCCGCCAGAAGCCGGTGACCCTTTTTTCTTGCCGGCCTGGAATTCGGTGAAGAGATTGGGGGTGTGTGCCGTACTCCTTCTAACAGGTAAGGACTGGAGTCGATTTGGGACCGGAGGTAGAGAGGGAGCTTATTCGAAAGTGCAGGGCCGGCGACTCTAGATTTTATGAGCCACTGGTCCGGGCATACGAACAATCGGGTCTTCGACTGGCGCTGGGCATGCTCGGCAATCTGGAAGACGCCAAGGACGCTCTGCAAAACGCCTTCGTGAAGGCTTTCGAAGCTCTCGCTCGTTTCGATCTCAAGCGACCCTTTGGTCCCTGGTTCTTCCAAATCCTGAGGAACCAATGTCGGGACCACCTCAGGAGTAGAAAGGCGCGCTTCCGTTTGGAAGCTTTGGATGAGAGACTCGAGTTGCGACCGGCCGATCCAGAGAAGGGACCGGAGCGGAAACGGGAGAGGGCGCAAGCGAGAGAGTTGTTGTGGGGGGCCCTGGAACAGATTGGTGAGGAGCACCGTGAGATCCTCATCTTGAAAGAACTTCAGGGATTCAGATACGGAGAAATCGCCACGATCCTCGAGATCCCAGAGGGGACCGTGGCAAGTCGCCTTTATCATGCGCGGCGAGCTCTGAAGGAGGCCCTCCAGGATATGGGGGCCGAGTATCCATGAGGAATAATCGGTGTCAGAACGTGTGACCCACGAAGAATTGATGCGCTACCTCGACGGCGAGGTAGGGCCAGAGGAGCGAACTCGGATCGCGGGGTCTGTTGAGGACTCCACCGAGCTTCGCCGTGAACTAGCCGTGTATAAAGCCATGAAAGACGACCTCCAGACTTTGAAACTCGCCGAAGGGGGCCAACACGGCTCCGTTTGGAACTCTGTGAACCGCCATCTGACCAGACCGCTGGGGTGGACCCTCCTCATTATCGGGTCCCTGGTGTGGGCAGCATACGGGGTTTACGTCTTTCTCACCTCTCCGGCCTTTCTCCTCGAAAAGATGGCCACGAGTGCCATTGTGATTGGCATACTCCTTCTCTTTACCAGCGTGATCTGGGAGCGATACCGAGAATGGCTCACAGATCCATACCGTGACATCCAACGATGATCGTCACCACTACTTCCGAGATTCCGGGCTTCACCGTCACCCAATCCCACGGCCTCGTCAGGGGAAACACCATTCGGGCGCGGCACGCCGGAAAGGACATCCTGGCAGTGCTTCGGAACCTGGCTGGGGGGGAGGTCAAGGAATACACGAAGATGTTGGCCGAGGCACGAGAACAGGCCATCGACCGAATGCTGGAGGAAGCTGAGGCCCTTGGGGCCGACGCCGTGATCGGGGTCAGATTCCAGACTTCCATGGTGATGGCGGGTGCAGCAGAGATGCTCTGCTACGGAACCGCGGTAACCATCGAAGCCGCCTGACCCGGGTCCTGGGCCTTCCACCGTGGCGGAGATCCTTCTCCAAATCTCTGACCCCCGGGCCTACGCCCTTCTAAGTGTGGCGCTTACACCTCGCTACCAGTGCCAGCGCATTGACTCTTTGCGGGACGTTGAGGCCCTTGTCCCCAGAGGAGGGCCCCGGGGATGCATCCTGGGGCTATACGACAAGTCGGTTCCGGCCCCGCTGACCAGCCTCCGGTCTCTCAGGCGGAAACATCCATCCCTTGCGTTGATTCTCGCCGCCGACTTCTCCGGGCGGGAGATGGACCTCTACCATCTGGGACGGGTCAATGTGGACGGCGTCATTCGGCTGGAAGAAAAGCCTTCCGCCAGGCGGGTCTTGGCCGTGGTGAACGAGGCTCTCGCAACGTGCTTGGCCGAAGTCGTGGTCCAAACCGTCGCCCCGAGCCTCCCCTCCATAGCTCAGGAGGCAATTCGATGGACCATCCAGAGAGCCGAGTCTCGGCCACGGGTCTCTGATTTGGCTGCAGCGCTCTCCTTGACCCCTCCCCGCCTCCTCAGAGAGCTGAGAGCGGTGGAAATGGCTACGCCGCGAGACCTCCTTCTCTGGGCCCGGTTGATTCAGGCCAGCCACCTTCTGGAACGACCGAATGAAACCGTTGAGAACGTGGCCTTCCGCCTTGGGTACGGCACCGGTTCAAATCTCAGAAAGGCGCTGAAACGGCATGTAGGATTCAGCCCCACCGCCCTGCTGGAGCATGGCGGACTGGCCTGGACCCTCAGTGTTTTCCGGAGAGAGGGCTTGAGACGGGCAGGAGACACCAAGACACGATGGACCACCGCTCGAAGCTCCCGATGGAAAATGACCTCGCCAAACCGAGGGGTCCGATGATGCTTCGGGTATCTTTGGGCCTCGCCCTTCTTCTTACGTTCACATTTACCTTCGCAGGATGTCTTTCCTTCCCGGGTACGGGAGGCCCTACCCTCAAGGAGGAGATCGACGCCGTCATCCTCACCCCCCCACTGGACCAGGTCCACTGGGGAATCCTGGTTGTGGATCCGGAACGAGGCAGGGTCCTGTACTCCCGGAACAGTCATCGGAAGTTCGTCCCGGCTTCGAACATGAAGCTCCTCTCAACCGCCACTGCCCTCTCGCGCCTGGGGCCCGAGTATCGTTTCAGAACCGAGATCTGGGGTGTCGGGACCCTGGACCGGCCTACCGGAGCCCTGGAAGGGGACCTGGTCCTGCGGCCCTCCGGGGACCCGACCTTTTCCAGACGGTTTTACCCCTCTGCCGAGGCTCCCTTCGATTCTCTGGCCCAGGGTCTTTGGCGGTCGGGGGTCCGCTCTGTCTCGGGATCCCTCATCGTGGACGCCAGCCCATGGGATTCCACTACCGTGCCTGGCAGTTGGATGATCGGGAACCTCCCTAGCCGATCTGCGGCTACCGGAAGTGCCCTGGCCATTGGGGAAGGCGAGCTGGAGGTGGAGGTCACATCTGGCCCTCAAGTCGGGTCTCCGGCTCAGGCTCGTTGGTGGCCCGGCACCGACCTCGGTTTCTTCTCGGTGGACCTTGTCACGGTCCATCCCGATTCCTCCTTGAGTCGAGAGGTCTTTTACCACCCCGAAAGCCGTCGGCTGCTATTGGAGGGGAAGATACCCCAGGGAGCCGTGGACACCCTCTCTATCGCTCAAAGGGACCCCGCTGGCGTGGCCCTCTCCGCCCTCCGACGCGCCCTGGAGCTCCAGGGCATCTCAATTCAGGGCGGGACTCAGGTGGTCTGGAGCCCGGGAAAGCCCCTTGGACCGGGGGCGTGCGTCTCAGGTCGAGTGCTGGAGGCCCTGGAGTCAGCGGAGGAGCCATCCGAAGCCAGATCCCTCGGGCCCATGCTTCCCGATTGCCCCGGAAGCACCCGAATGTCGGAGATCTCCTCCCCTCCCATGTCCGAGATCGTGAAGGCCATCCTGGAACCCAGCCAAAACTGGATGACCGAACAACTGGTCCATGCCCTGGGTTTGGAGTTGGGGCTCGAGGGTAGCTGGTCTGAGGGCTTCCGGGTCCAAGCGGAGTTCCTGACCCAGGTGGTGGGGGTGGATTCCCTGGACATCCACTTCCGAGACGGATCGGGTTTGGCTGCGTACAACCTCGTGACGCCCAGAGCGCTGGTGCGTGTGCTGGAGTACATGCAGAACTCTCCTCACGGAGCCCTCTTCAGGTCGGCCCTTGCCGAGCCCGGCGAAGAAAACAGTACGCTCAGCCGAAGGCTCACCGGTCTGGAAGGCCAACTCTTCGCAAAGACCGGGACCATCAGCCACGTTAATTCCCTTAGTGGTTACCTGGTCCTCCAGGGCGGCCGTCCTCTAATTTTCAGTATCCTGACCAACGGCTCGGGGCTTCCCTCCTCCACGGTGCGACGAGGAATCGACCAGGTCGTCCGGGCCCTCCTTCGGCACTAAGAAAGCCGGGGAGTCCACTCAAAAAAGCCCAATCCAGCTATATTTCAGGTCTGTATCTTCGGGCCGGCACATCAGGAGGACCCCGAGGGTATCGGAGGTGGCTTCGGGAGAGGCGGAAGCCGAACGGGATCTGGGTTCGACGAGCACCCGTTTCTCCGGAGGGCAATGGCCTTGACCTGCCCCTCCCACCCGATAGCTTATATGAAACAGAGAATCATTCTCGATAGCAGGGCCTGAGGGATTCCCGGTCAAGGGGCTTCTCGAGGGCCCACAAAAAACGGTAGATGAAAAGGATGAGCGACTCCCCTGTTCTGAGCATCAGGAACCTCCATGCGAAGGTCGCCGAGGAAGGGACCGAGATTCTCCATGGCTTGAACCTCGAGATTCCCGCCGGCGAGATCCACGCAATCATGGGACCCAATGGGTCGGGGAAGAGCACCCTGGCGAAGGTCATTGCCGGGCACCCCCAGTATGAGGTCACGGAGGGGAGCATCCTCTTCAAGGGCGAGGAGATCCTCGAGACGGAGCCGGACGAACGGTCGCAGGCTGGGATCTTTCTGGCCTTCCAATACCCGGTGGACATTCCAGGTGTCTCCATCGCGAACTTCCTTCGGACCGCGAAGCAGGCCCACCTCCCAGACGGGGAGGAGTTGGACCTTTTCGATTTTCAGGATGAGCTACTGGATCGGATGAAGCTGTTGGACATGGATCCCACCTTCGCCGAGCGGTCAGTGAACGACGGGTTCAGCGGTGGGGAGAAGAAGCGGAACGAGATCCTCCAGATGGCCATGCTGAAGCCTGCCATGGCTGTCATGGACGAAACCGACTCCGGACTCGACATCGATGCCTTGAAGGTCGTAGCACAGGGGGTGAACGCCCTCTCTGAGGAGGACCCGGAGATGGCGGTCCTTCTCATCACCCACTATCAGAGGCTCTTGAACTACATCAAGCCCGACGTGGTCCATGTGATGGTGGATGGGAGGATCGCCCGCACGGGTGGCCCGGACGTCGCTTTGGAGCTGGAAGAGGCGGGCTACGCCGAGTACCAGGAAGTCGAGACCACCTAGCGTGACACCGAACGGCTCGGTGCCCCGGGGCTGATTTCTGTGCTTCGAGGCCTAAAGGACTTCCAGGACGCAACAACGAGAGGGGAAACGAAGAGGATGCCGAAGAACGAGCTCGTTCAAGGACTTGGCTTAGACGAATACAAGTACCATTTCGTCGACGAAGAGAAGCATGTATTCAGGACCCAACCCGGCCTCAGCGAGGAGGTCGTCCGACAGATCTCCGCGCAGAAGGACGAGCCGGAGTGGATGCTGGAGTTCAGGCTCAAGGCCTTGGAAATCTACGAGTCCAAGCCCATGCCAACGTGGGGTGGGAACCTGGATGATCTGGAGAGGGTCCTGGACGAGATCTACTTCTACGTCCGACCCCAGGACCGGATGGAGCACTCGTGGGATGACGTCCCCGAGGATATCAAGAACACGTTCGAAAAGCTGGGCATCCCGGAGGCCGAACAGAAGATCCTGGCGGGGGTGGGGGCACAGTATGAGTCGGAGATGGTCTACCACTCCCTTAAGAAGGAGTGGGAGGACCTGGGCGTGATCTTCGACTCCATCGAAGAGGGGTTGAAGAACCATCCTGACCTCTTCCGGAAGTATTTCGGCACCGTGGTCCCTTCTCAGGACAACAAATTCGCCGCCATGAACTCGGCGGTCTGGTCCGGTGGTTCCTTCGTGTACATCCCCAAGGGTGTGGAGCTGAAAACCCCGCTCCAGGCCTACTTCCGGGTGAACCAGGAGAAGATGGGTCAGTTCGAACGGACCTTGATCATCGCCGACGAAGGATCCCATGCCCATTACATCGAGGGCTGCACGGCGCCGGTCTATTCCACCGAGTCCTTCCACTCTGGTGTCATCGAGATCATCGTCAACAAGAACGCCCGGTTCCGGTACACCACCATCCAGAACTGGTCCAACAACATGTACAACCTCGTGACCCAGCGAGCCATGGTTTACGAAAACGCCAGTATGGAGTGGCTGGACGGGAATCTGGGATCCAAGCTCACGATGAAATACCCCTCCTGCTTCCTCATGGGAGAGGGTGCCCATGGAGAGATTCTCTCCATCGCCTACGCAGGGGACGGGCAACACCAGGACACTGGTGGGAAGGTGGTCCACGCGGCTCCTCGAACCAGCTCTTCCATCGTTTCCAAGTCCATCTCAAAGGGAACGGGGCGATCCACGTACCGGGGACTGTGCAGAGTCTACGAGGGCGCAAGCCACTCCAAGTCGAACGTGGAGTGCGATGCCCTCCTCCTGAATGACACTTCCCGAACGGACACCTATCCCTACATCGAGATCGAAGAGCGAGACGCCAACGTCGGACACGAGGCCACCGTGTCGAAGGTTGGTGACGAACAGCTCTTCTACCTGATGAGCCGCGGAATGTCTGAGGAAGAAGCCATGGCTCTTATCGTGAGAGGGTTCATTGAGCCCATCGCCAAGGAGCTACCGCTGGAGTACGCAGTAGAGCTGAATCGGCTTATCGAGCTCGAAATGGAAGGATCGGTAGGCTGACCAATGACAGATTCAACCACAACCGGGTCGGACACTGTGAGTACGGGCTCCAAAATCGCCACCGCCCCCGAAGGAGTCACCGCCACCCTCAACCGGGACCGGGTCGAGGCGTGGACCGCTCCAGAACCGGAGTGGCTTCGGAACCGTCGAAAGCACGCATGGGATGTGTATGAGGAAACACCCATGCCCACCACGCGACTGGAAGAGTGGCGTTACACGAACCTGAAGAGGCAGTTGGAGCTGGAGTCTCTTCAGTGGCCCGACCTGGTGGAGTGTGAGGATGACTTTGGTGCATGCCCGGAGGGGTTGCAGGCCGCGATGCGGGCTGACCACGCTGCATCTGGTCATGTTTGGGAAATCGATGGGATCATCTTCCATGAAGACCTCGAAGAGGGTTTGGCCAACAAAGGGGTTGTATTGACCTCCCTGCGGAAAGCCATCGACTCCCACGCCGAGTTGCTCCAGCAGCATCTGGCCACCGATGCCGTGCCTCCCGAGACCGGGAAGTTCGAGGCGCTCAACGCAGCCCTTTGGACCGATGGGATCCTTCTCTACGTGCCGAAGGGGGTCCGTCTCGACCTGCCGGTTCGTCTGACTCGATGGGTTTCCCAGGAGGGGGTCGCTCTCTTCTCCAGGACTCTGATCATTGCCGAACCCGGAAGTCAGGTCTCTTTCGTCGATGAGATCCTCTCGAACGATATGGAGAAACAGACTTTCGTTTCCAATGCCGTCGAGGTCATCGCACAGGACGGCGCACAGGTCCAGTACGTTTCGCTCCAGCGGTTGGGCCATGGTGCGTTCTATCAGTCCTCCCAGCGTACTCTGGCACAGCGCGACTCGACGTTGGATACGCTCAACGTGAGCATGGGTGGGTCGGTGACGAGGGTGGACCTAAACGCTCGCCTCCTGGGCCCCGGTGCCAACTCCGACATGCTGGGTCTCTATTTCGGCGACGACAGTCAGCACTTCGACCACAACACCAGCCAGGATCATCTGGCCCCGAACACATCGAGCGACCTCCTCTATAAAGGAGCCCTGGATGCCTCGTCCCGCTCGGTATTCCGAGGGATCATTCGGGTTCACCCCAAGGCGCAGAAGACGGACGCGTATCAGACCAATCGGAATCTGATTCTCTCCGACGACGCCAGAGCCGACTCGCTACCGAACCTGGAAATCCAGGCTGACGACGTGAAGTGCTCCCATGGTGCCACCGTGGGGCAGCTGGATGAGGAGTCGCGCTTCTACCTCATGAGCCGTGGCCTGACCCGGGAGCAAGCCGAACGTCTTGTCGTGATGGGTTTCCTGGGCGAGGTTCTCTCCCGTCTTCCGTTGGGAGGCGTAGTGGAGAAGGTCACCAACGTCATCGAATCGAAACTACGACAGGTCTGATGGCGTGAGCGGTGCCCCTGCAGGCGGTCGTGGTTTCTGAAACCCGGCGAGATCTCACCCCGCGGAGAGAAGAAGGAACCAATGGCGGAATGGATTAAGGTCGCGACCCTGGAGGAATGCCCTCCGGGGTCGCTTCGTCCAGTAATGGTGGGCCCTGTGCCCGTCGTCCTGGCCAATGTGGACGGTTCCATCTACGCCGTCCAAGACCAGTGTTCGCACGAAGATCTCCCCCTCTCGGATGGTGAACTCGAGGGGAACACCCTGGTTTGTTCCTACCATGGTGCCAGGTTCGACGTGACATCCGGGGCTGCCAGGGGTCTTCCGGCAGTCAAACCGTTGAAGGCCTTCCCTGCGGAGATCAGAGACGACGGAATCTACGTTCAGGGCCCATAGCCCCTGCCGAGGCCTTCTGGCCCCGGTAGGGGGCTGTACTTCCCGAACACGAACCCTCCACCCACCCGATCCCATGAACGGTTTCGACGTCCATCGAATACGAGAAGAATTCCCAGCACTCCACCAGGAGGTGAACGGGAAATACCTGGCCTACCTGGACAATGCCGCCACTTCTCAGAAACCAAGGGCCGTTCTGGAGGTCTTGGAACAGTACTACCGGAGAGACAATGCCAATGTCCACCGGGGAATCCACGAGCTGAGCCGTCGGGCCACGGTGGCCTACGAAGGTGCCAGAGAGCGGGTGGCGGAATGGCTCGGCGCTTCCGAGAGCGCCGAGGTGATATGGACCCGAGGGACCACCGAGGCAATTAACCTGGTGGCGGCTACCTGGGGACTGGATCAGCTGGGGGAGGGGGATGAGGTCCTCCTCTCAACCATGGAGCACCACTCCAATATCGTGCCCTGGCAGTTGGCTGCCCGCCGCACGGGGGCCAAGCTGCGCTATCTCGAGTTGGACGATCAGGGGCGGCTGCGCTTGGATGAGATGGACCAGCTCCTGACCCACCGGACCAAGCTTGTCTCTCTGGTCCAGGTCTCCAACGCCCTGGGGACCATCAACCCCATGGCGGAGATCATCGAAGCAGCCCATGAGAAAGGAGCCAAGGTCCTTGTGGACGGGGCACAGGCGGTCCCGCACCGGAAAGTAGATGTGGGCGCTCTCGGGGCAGACTTCTACGCTTTCTCGAGCCACAAGATGTGCGGCCCCACGGGGGTCGGCGTTCTCTGGGCCAGGAGAGAGATCCTGGAGGAGATGTCACCCTACCAGGGCGGGGGAGAGATGATCTCCATCGTCAGCCGAGACGAGAGCAGTTGGGCCGAGATCCCTCACAAGTTCGAGGCCGGCACCCCAAACATCGCTGGAGCTGTTGGTGCAGCCGCAGCCGTGGATTTCCTGGAAGAGGTTGGGTACGACGCCATCGAAGCCCACGAGACGGCCCTTATCGACTACGCTCTCGAGAGACTCCAAGCGATTCCCGAGATGACGATCTTCGGCCCCCGGGATCCGAAGGAGCGTTCAGGGGTCATCTCCTTCGCGCTGGGAGACGCCCACCCCCACGACATCGCCACCATTCTGGACTCCGAGGGTGTGGCCATACGGGCGGGTCATCATTGCGCCCAACTGGTGATGAAACACCTCAACGTGGCGGCCACCACCCGAGCATCCTTCTCCCTCTATAACACCCGGAAGGATGTGGACCGTTTGGCCGAAGGTTTGCAGGTCGTTCAGAACATCTTTGGCCTCGGATAAGCAGAAAACCCAAGAACCCAGGTACCGAAAGATTCCCGCCCCCCATCTGGATGAATGATCCATGTCGGACATGAACCTGAACTCGTTGTACCAGCAGCTCATTTTGGACCATTACCGGAAGCCAAGGAACAAAGGCGAACTGCCGGAGAAGACCGTGGAGATCCACATGGCCAATCCGGTATGTGGGGATGAGATCCGCCTTCAGTTGCAGATAGAAGAAGGTCGAATCCTTGACGCTCGCCATGTTGGGCAGGGATGCTCGATTTCCCAAGCGGCAGTGTCCATGATGACCAACCTGCTGAAGGGAAAGGAGCTGACCGAGGCGGAGAAACTCGCACAACGATTCACGGACATGATGCATGGAGACGAGGAACCGGCCCGGGACAAGGCCCTGGGTGACCTGAGAGCCCTCCAGGGGGTCAGCAAATTCCCGGTTCGGATCAAGTGTGCGCTCCTGGCTTTCGATGCTTTGCAGGAGGGCATCAAGAAGACCCGGGGAGAAGCCTGATCTCACTTCTTGGGAGTCAGCACCACCTTCATCGCGCCACTCAGCTTCCGATTCGACGCTGCCTTCAAGGCGTCCTTGTACTGATCCAATGGGAAAAGGTGGGTCACCATCCGACTGACGGGAGCGTCGGTGTGCAGGAGTAACTCCCGAGCAATTTCGAAGGTGTGCCACTCCCCACCCTCCCATTTCTCCCTTCCATAACCCACAGACCCCACGACTTCGAGTTCCCGGGCCCAAAGGAAGGTGAGGTCCACCCTTCCGAGGCGACCGGCACACCCAAGGACCACCACCTTACCCCGTGGCGAGGCAAACCGAAGAGCCTGATTCAGGCTTTCTCTGCTCCCGACACAGTCGTAGATGAGGGGAAAACCTCCGCCTGCATAGACCTCTGGTCCAACCAGGGGGAGGTAGGCCTTGGCACCCGTATCCACCATGGCCTCTCTGGCACCCAACCCAGGTTTGACGACCTCCGTGGCCCCGAAAGCCAGCGCGAGATGTCCTTCCTTGAATCGTTTGGCCTGGACCACCAGCGTCCCGCCGTAGCCCAGGGCCCGGAGGGCCCAGACAGTCCCCATTGCGATGGGTCCGCTCCCGATAACCAGGACTGGTTCATCGGGAACGGGCGGAGAGTTCAAGACCGCATGGAGGCCTATGGAGAGCGGCTCCATCAGGACCGCCGTGCTGTCATCTAGTTCCGGGGGAATCCCGAAGAGTTGCTCCTCATGGGCCACCAGAAAATCACCCCACCCTCCAGGCAGGTCCCGGTGATATCCGATCGTCAGTCCCCGGGCCAACTGTCTCCCTTTGAATTCCAACGGTCCCGATTCACCCGCCTGAGTACAGGTTGCCGGAAGCCCTTTCCGACAGGAGGAACATTGGGCCCCCTCCGGAGTGCCTCGAACGAGGCAGGAGAGGATCGGCTGGATCGCCACTCTCTCGCCTACCTCCACCCTCGTGACCTCCGACCCGAGCTCCAGGACCTCGGCAAGAATCTCGTGTCCAAGAACCGCCGGAAACGAAGCGAACGGCTCCATGAGCGGGCTGGTGGAAAAGGCCAGGGTGGAGAGGTCCGTTCCGCAGATGCCTGCCGCCAGCACCTTCAGGCGAACCCACTTTTCTCCTGGTAGCACAGGCTCGGGAATGTCCCGCAACCTGAGACTACTGAGGGCTCCGAAAGTAGCCGTGGACGAGATCGCCCCAAGGGACTTTCCCAGGAGGTACCTGGGCACGTTAAGATCGAAGCTGATCGCTCTCATGGCAGCCGCATCCAGAGGGTAGAGCTTAAGTTCTGGGGGGGATCCACCTCTGGAAGGTTAGGTGGGGAAGGAGGAAAAAGGGAGGGGCCCTCTCCTCAGAGAACCCCCGCCCGTGAACCCTCAGTCACCTCCCCCCATCCGAAAACGCCCGCCGAATATCATCGCCCTACCTGGTGCTCGGAATCCAAATACCTCCTGGTACTCCTCATCCAAGAGGTTTTCGGCCCTGATCTGGAGACTGAACCCCGGTCGGCCGCCTGCGGGCTCCACCAGAAGAATCTCGGCACCCACACCCAGGAGAATAAATCGGGAAAGCTCCACGGGTACCGCCGGCCATGCGGAGAAGTCCCGGTCATCTCTCGAGCCCACGACTCGCATGTTTCCAAAGAAGCTCCCCAGACCGGATCGGTAGGAAATCCCAAGGGTTCCCTGATGTCTGGGCCTTCGGATCAAAGACTCTCCGTTTACGAAGACGGCACCCTCTCCATCGTCGAACCCGGAGTCGAGAACCTCCGTATTCAGATATGTGTATCCACCGTTGACCAGGACCGATCGGAGCGAAATCCGAGCAGAGACCTCCAGTCCCCGACTCCGGGCACTCGCAACATTGAAGAAGTTGGGATCTCCGGGTTCGGGAGCCGTGAAGGTGTACTGGATGAGGTCTTCCAGGGATTGATCAAACCAGGTCACCGAAAGGGAGGCTACGGCGCCGAGGTTCTGCTCCAACCCCACATCCCAGGCTCTCGATCGTTCGGGATCGAGGTCGGGGTTTCCAAGGGTGAATCCCGTGGCGTAGGTCTCGAAGAATGTCGGCTCCTTGAGGCCTCTGCCGAGGCTCCCCCTTATCCGAGTCCCGGTGGAGGCAATTCGATACGAAAGCGCTGCCTGGTAGGTGAGGAATGTGCCGTACTGTTGGTTGTTTTCAACTCGGGCGCCGAGATTCCCCGACCAGGTGGCCCCCTCTGCGGTAAGGTGGGCATAGTAGCCTCTGTTCGAACGCTTGTGGTGGCTTCGCCCAAAGGATGGCCCGAACTCGCTCAGGGACTCGGAGAAGGACCGTTGATCCTCTCCTTCCACCTCGAACCCAGCGGACGCTACAGCGAATGAAAGCAGATCCAGGTTGACCCTGAGATCCGCGGACATACGCTTGAAGGTCTCCAGGCTGGTGTATCCGAAGAAACCCACAGTATCCTCTGGCCCATCGGGTTCATCATCGGACCCACCCTCCCAACCGTAGCCTCGGACCACACCCCGGAACTCCAGACGATCTGAAAGCATTCTGCTGGCCTCCAGACCGAGGATCATCTCGTCGCCGTAGGTGAAAGCATTCTGATCCACGACGTTTCCCGACCCGTCCGTGGGAAAGTGGTAGGCCTTGTCGGTATACCGGGCGTTGAGGGCCAGGCGAGTCTTCTCGTTCGGTGAAGTCAGTACCGACCCGGAGACGGAGGTCGTCTTGAACTGGTTGTTGAACTCCAAGATTCCGTCCGAGGACATGTGAGAGGCTGAAAGTGAATAGCTGGTTGCCGCTGATCCCCCGTGAATACCGGCTGACCATTCCCTTCTTCCGAAGGATCCGGCCCCAACAGAAATCGAGGCCGCCGGAGACCCCCTACCTCGCCTGGTGAGGATATTGATGACTCCGGCCATGGCGTCGGACCCATAGAGGGCCGAGCCAGGACCGCGGGCTACTTCAATCCGCTCCACATCGGAGAGCAGGAGGTTGGAGAAGTCGAAACTCCCCCCGGCTTGATTGACTTCGATCCCATCCATCAGAACCTTCACGTGGTCCGACTCAGCGCCACGGAAAAAGATGGAGGCGACACTTCCATAGGATCCGTTTTCGGCCAAGACCAACCCAGGAACCTCAGAAAGAGCCTCTACCACCCGGAAGACTCCTCTGGCTCGAAGCTCCTCCCCATCGAGAATGGTGATACTAGCCCCCTCGGTCCCCACCGCCCGCGGAACCGGGGTTCCCGTGACGATGATCCCGTCCAACTCGATGGGTTGGATCTGGCAAGAAACCGACGAAGGGAGCACAAAAATGGGAGCGAGGATACCGAGGACAGGCAGCACGCCTGGCACCCGATTGTGGAACGTCCACCCCGCGAGGGTACGATCCATGAAGAAACCCCTTTCCTTTCCGCGGAAGGATGGGGTTGTGAGGGATTCACACTCGGGACCCCTACCCCCCCGCGGAGGTACTTGTTTAGGGCGTCGGGTGGGCCAGGTCTCCTGGCTTGAGGCCGCCGAACTCGCCTTCCCGGATCCCAATGGACCCAGTGGCTGGTTGGAGTCGGCGTTCCGAGTCGGACTCGGACCTTTCACAGTGGCGGGGCCGCGCCGGATTCTCACCGGCTTCCGGGATGGCCCACCCGCAGAAACAACATGTGAGACCATTCTCGGGTCGGGTCCCCACGGTGTCAACGCCTCGAGGAAAAAGCTGCCGAAGGTCTGCGGGGGCCCTTCAGGCAACCTCTGTGGCCACGCGCCCTTCAGCGGCCACCCGGTTCCTTTTTCTTGACGAACGGGCCCTTGTTCCGGAGGTTTCGAGTAGGTTTAGACTATTCCCGGTTCTGGCTGAGAGGTTCAGCTGGAGACCGGGCCTTCTTTCCTGGACACGATCCATGTCTCTTTCCTGGCCACAGGTGAAGGAACCGTCTGCTCTTGTCGCAGGGGTCCTGGCCCTCTTCCTCTTCGGAGGGACGGTCCCGACCCATGCACAGGAACTGGGCCTGAAGCTTACCCTTCCGGGGCAGGCAGCCTTCTCTTGCCCCCCCTTCACCCCACCGACGGGCCTGAGCGAAGAGGAGCGGATCGAGGCGGGCCGCCTGGGATCCAATGCGAATCAGGCGCTGATCCTGGGAGACCTGGAGAGGGCCCGCGACCTTCTTGCCAGAGCCACGGAGTTGGATCCCGGAAACGCGGAGCTTACCTACCGGTATGCTCGAGCCCTGGAGGATCTGGGTGCCAGAACGGAGGCCGTGGAGCAGTTCTGCCGGGTGCTTCTGATTGGAGCCGGGATCGAAGGAGTCGGAGATGCGCAGGATCGCCTGGAGGCCTTACTGAGGGCGGAGCAAGATCAGATCCCCTTTCAAGCGGTCGAATCCTTCGAGCAAGGGCTTGCTGAAGCCAACTCGGGACAACCCGATCGGGCCATCAACTCCTTCGGTTCCGCTTGGGAGATCGCCCCCGACCTGGCTGAGGCGGTATACAACCGCGGGGTGTTGCACGCTCGAATGGGTCGAGGTGAGGCGGCCATGGCCGACCTTCAACGTTACCTCGCTATCCGCCCAGAAGCGGAAGACGCGATCCAGGTCTCGCAGACCATCGGGCAACTCCAGGGGTTGGGCAATCTCCCAAGGCCCGGGTCCGCCCTGGGCCTCGGTCTGATCTTCCCGGGTGCTGGCCAGTTCTACTCCGGGCGCGCCTGGGCCGGTGTCGGCGTGCTCACCCTGACAGCCGGGGTAGCCGCAGCCGGTTTTCTCATCGAAGAAGTCACCGTGAAGTGTGTGGGAACGTCCTCAACTGGTGGACAGTGTCCTCCGGATCGGGTGATCGGTGAGGAGAAGGACACACCCTACCTGATCCACGGCCTGGCCGCTGCCGGAGCCGTGGTTGTTCTCGGGGCCGTTGAGTCGTTCCTCCGAGCCCGGACCCGGAGGGTGCGAGAAGTGGGGGCTCTGGTCGCCATGGAAATCGGCGAAGCCCGTCTCACGGGTCCATCCATACACGCATCGGGCCCACAGCTGCACGTGAGCTGGGTCCAGGTCACCTTCTGAGTTGCGACCCATGAGCAAGAGAGTCCTCTTTCCCGGGTTGGCACTGAGCATCATCGGATTGGTCTATGCCTGTACGCTCCGAGACGTCACCGGTGTCGCCGTCGGGTCCATCGAGATTCAACCGAACAACGTCACCCTCCTGGAGGGAGGGACTCAGAGCTTCTCCGCCCAGGCTCGAGACGCATCAGGGAACCTCTTGCCCAGCGGAGCGGTGGTTTGGTCCAGCGCTGCACAGAACATTTTTTCCATCGACGCCCAGGGAAACGGCGAGGCCCTGGTTGCCGGCCAAACCACGGTATGGGCTGACCTCGACGGAACCCGAGGCTCCGCGGTCGTAACCGTCGCGCCCGGTCCGAGTTTCTCCTTCGACCAGCCGACTTTGGAGTTCTTCGGGAATGTCGGAGGATCGGCTCCAGACCCCATCACCGTTCAGATCACCAACGGTGGCGGTGGCTCTTTGGGCGGAATCTCGGCTTCGGTCCAGTATCCTCCCGGCGGCGTAGCCGGGTGGCTCTCTCTGGCCCTGGCGGGCACCTCCACGCCCACCACATTGACCATATCGATCCTCATCGGCCTCCTGGACCAGGGCACCCATACCGCGGACCTCATCCTGATCTCCCAGGACGCCAGAAACTCCCCCATCACCATCCCTGTGCAGATCGTAGTTTCCCTGGACCGACCCATCATCGGGTTGACCCCAAGGAGCCTGGAGATTCAGGCGGAAGCCGGGGGAGTTCCTTCCCCTGTGGAAACGGTGCAAATCGAGAACCGGGGAGGTGGCGTCCTTTCAGAGATCACGGCCGCACCTCTCTATCTCGGCATCGGCGGGTGGCTTTCGGCAGATCTGACCGGGACGACGGCACCGGTCGAACTACGCCTCCAGGCCGACCCCATGGGGTTGGCGCCGGGCACCTACAACGCGGAGGTGAGGGTCACCGGATTGAACGCTCTGAATACACCCCAGTCGGTGGGCGTGACCTTCACGGTGTCGGAAGCGCTGGGAGCGGATGTGACCCTGGAGAAGACAGGTCCAGACCGGGCCTCGATTGGCGATGAGCTGGTCTATGTGCTCACGGTTTCCAATGTCGGCCCGGGGACGGCCAGGGATGTCATCCTGACGGACACGCTTCCGCCGGGAGTCTCTTTCACCAGTGCCTCGTCCGGAGGAACGCAATCCGGGGGCGTGGTGCAGTGGACCCTCGGAAACCTCGTCGAGGGCAACACCACGGTGGACTCGGTCCGGGTCACGGCCGAAACCACCGGGGTCCGGACCAATGTGGCCGTGGCCTCCCTGTCCTCTGACGATTCACAGCCATCCAACAACCGATCCGCCGTTGTCACCACCGTGACGGGGGCTGATCTGGCGGTGGCCAAGTCGCGCATCCTGGC
>CBDUAX010000020.1:0-19179 GCA_965365235.1 uncultured bacterium | reverse complement strand
TTCCATACGGCCCAGGTCGGGCTTCCGATTTCGGTCATCTTCATCAACAACGCCATCTACGGGATGACTGGCGGCCAGATGGCGCCTACCACCCTCATAGGTCAACAGACCACCACGACGCCAACGGGTCGGGAGAGGATGGCCGGGATGCCGCTCCGGGTGGCCGAGCTCATCGGCCAGATGGACGGACCCATCTATGTGGAGCGTGTCGCCCTATTCAACGCCAAGCAGCGCGTGCGGGCCAAGAAGGCCATCAAGAAGGCGGTCCGGCTCCAGGTGGAGAACAAGGGGTTTTCCTTCGTCGAGGTCCTCTCCGAATGCCCGACCCACCTGAAGATGACACCCTTGGAAGCTGAAAAATGGGTGGAAGAGGAGATGGTCCCCATCTTCCCGTTGGGTGTGAAGAAGGACATCTCCGAGGAGATCACACCGGAACTCGAGTTCAAGCCCTTTACTCCTTCCTTCGACGTCGAGGAGGTAAAGGACCTCATCACCGAAGGGGCCACGGAGAAGCCAGAGAGGTTCACGGCGGGCTTTCCGGAACATATCGCCAAGTCGGACATCGCCCTCAAACTGGCCGGTGCGGGTGGGGACGGAGCCCAGACGGCCGCGCTCCTCCTGACCAGGATGGCCATCAATGAAGGTCTGGACTCCACCCACATTCCCTCATATGGACCCGAGTCCAGAGGTGGGACCTCGTACGCCGATGTCCATATCGCCAAGGGAGAGGTCCTCTCCCCAGCGTCGCCTACCCCCCACATCCTCTTGGCCTTCAATGCGCCCAGCCTGGCGAAATTCGCCGGTGATGTAGCGGAAGGTGGGACCATCATCTATGACAGTTCCGTGATCTCGGACCCGCCTTCCCTGAACGGGAAGGTGAATATGTACGGGGTCCCCTTCACGGAGATCGCCACCACAATCGGGCGGAGGGTGATCAAGAACGTCGTTGCGCTAGGGGCTCTTCAAGCGGTGACGGAGATATTCCCCTCTGAGACCTTTTTGGCGGGGATCCGACAGGCGCTAGCGCAGAAGTGTGCCATGATTCCCATGAACGAGAAGGCGTTCGAGTGGGGGAAGAAGGCGGTCAGGGAAATGATGGAGGAGGCCTGATCCAGGCCGCTCCGTGACCGACTCCAAAGTTCAGCCTCAGCAAGGTGCCGGAGCGAGTGTCCACCGGACCCGGCGAATCGCCGCCTGGACCCTTTACGACTGGGCCAACTCGGCGTTCACCACCATTGTGGTGACCTTCGTTTACTCGGCCTACTTCGCAGGTGCTTTTGTCGACGACGAGGTAACCGGTGGGACGTACTGGGGCCGCGCCATTTCGCTGAGCGCCGTCTTCATCGCTGTTCTTTCCCCCATCGTCGGGGCCATGGCAGACCGAGGAGGGCGCCGCCGGTTCTTCCTCATGGCATCCACCTTCGTTTGTGTCGGGGGGACAGCCGCCCTTGCGTTCATCTCCCCCACCATGGACCACGCTGTCATTCTCGCCCTGGGAATCTTCGTCGTTTCCAATGTGGCCTTCGAGATGGGGACCGTTTTCTACAACTCCTTCCTCCCCGACGTCTCCCCACCGGGAAGGATCGGGACGATCTCAGGTCTGGGTTGGGGTGCCGGGTATGTAGCTGGGATTATCTCGATGCTGATCGCACTGCTTGCCTTTGTGGGTCTCGGAGGCAGAGATGCCTGGCTCGGCCTTTCCACTGCGGACGGATGGAACTATAGGGCGGTGAACCTGCTGGTGGCCGCCTGGTTCCTTCTCTTTTCCATCCCCATGTTCTTCTTCGTCAAGGACGAGGGGGTCCCTCAAGAAGAGGTGCGTATCCGGGGGGCTTTCAGGGAGTTGGGCCAGACCCTGAAGGAACTTCGGAAATTCCGGGAAACGGTGAAGTTCCTCATCGCTCGCCTCTTCTACAACGACGGTCTGGTGGCGGTATTTGCTCTGGCCGGGGTATATGCCATTGGGACCTTCGATTTCGAACTATCGGAGGTCATCGTGTTCGGGATCGTGCTGAATGTCGTGGCCGGGATCGGTGCTTTCTCTTTCGGGTTCATTGATGACCGACTCGGAGGTAAGAAGACAGTGGGGATCAGCCTTCTCGCCCTTTCCGTTGCGGCCCTGGTTGCGGTGCTTGCCACCAACCGGCTCTGGTTCTGGGTGGCTGGAATCGGAATGGCCACCTTCGCCGGACCCAACCAGGCTGCCAGCCGATCGCTCATGGGGCGGTTCGTTCCCCAACATCGCCAGGCGGAGTTCTTCGGCTTCTTCCAGTTCTCAGGGAAGATCACTTCCTTTATGGGGCCGATCCTTTTTGCTGAAATCTCTGGAATCTTCGGGAACCAGCGACCAGCCGTAGCCTCTCTCCTCCTCCTCTTCGTCATCGGGGGCCTCGTCTTGAGGACCGTCGATGAGACCGAGGGGATCCGGGCGGCCGAGGATGCGGCACTACCCGCACCATAAACAATCCTCTGGACGTCAACGTCCGTTAGAGACTCGTCAGCATCCGCAACCTTCCGACACTTCCGGGCGTCATACCCTTAAAGTTTACGATGTGATAAATCTATCTCGGGGGTGACGGCCCATGGGCAAACAGGAGAATCTGGGGGAGTTCGAGCAGCTCGCTCTCCTGGCGGTTCTGAGGCTGGGGAAAGAGGCCTACGGTGCCCGAATCAGGGAAGAGCTGGAGGCCCAGGGCGGTCGGACCGCATCGGTCAGCTCCATCTACATCACCCTCACCCGCCTCGAGACCAAGGGAATGGTCTTCTCCTGGAAAGGGGAGCCCACAAGAGTCAGAGGTGGCAAGGCCCGGCGCTTCTTCCGTGTCGAACCGAAAGGTCTGGTAGCACTCGAACAGGCCCGTGACCAGCTCCTGGCCATGTGGGACGGCGTCGAAATGGCCAGGGGAGGAACCGGTTCATGAGGCCTCCCGACCGACTCCCCCCTTGGGTGGCCCGAAAGATCCTCCACCTTCTCATTCCGTTGGAGATCAGGGATGAAGTCGAGGGCGATCTCCTCGAGGCTTTCGGGGAGAGACGAGCCCGAGTCGGCCCCTGGAAAGCATCCCTCTGGTACTGGGGCCAGGTGGCCACCCTCCGGCCTTGGGCGCTCCGTGCGGCCCTGAGAAACAACCAACCAGCATCGCGACACCAAACCTCCAAGGTGGGATTTATGCGCGGCTCTCCTTCGTGGTTCTTCGGCGGGTTCACGGACCTTCGATACGCATCTCGGAGTTTCCTTCGGTCGCCCCTCCACGCTGTCATGACGGTGGTCATCCTCGCCGTGGGAATCGGGGCCGTGACCCTGATGTTCAGTGCCCTGAATGCCTCGGTGCTTCGGCCACTGCCGTACCCTGACGGGGAAGAGTTGATGTGGGTCTGGAAGCGCAGCGATAGAGCTCCCCAGAACTCCCTCTCCTATGACGACTATCTCGATTACCGGGCTGGAACCGATGCCTTCGAAGAGCTGGCCGCCTTCTATGTGTTCCGACCCTACGTCCTCCTCACCGGTCAGGAGGATGCGGAACGGCTTCGTACGAGCTTGGTGACCCCGAACTTCTTCCAGACCCTCGGTGTGGGCCCGGCCCTGGGCCGGTCTTTCACCGAAGAGGAATCAGTCCTGGGTGGCCCGGAAGTGGCTGTGCTGAGCTACGAGTTTTGGCAGGGAAGGTTGGGTGCGGACCCTGCAATCCTGGGCAACACGCTGACCCTGGACGGGCGGCCCACAGAGATCGTAGGTGTGATGCCGGAAGGGTTCGCGTTCCGAACGCCGGTCCAGCTCTGGGTTCCGGCACGTGCGGGTGAGGGGTACGCTACAGGACGGGGCAATAACAACTTCTTCTTGGTGGGTCGGCTCAGGGACGGGGTCTCGACTGAGCAGGCCCAGAGCCAGATCGACGCGGTAGGCCTTCAGATCCAGGAAGCGAATCCAGAGTTCGCCCAGTGGTCTTTTTGGTTGCAGCCCCTCCATGTGACCTTATTCGGCAACATGCGCCCTGTGCTCCTCATTCTCATGGGGATCGTCTCCCTGGTCCCTCTGGTTGCTTGCGCAAATGTGGCGTCCCTCACGCTCGCCCGGGCCAGCTCGAGAAGCTCCGAGCTTGCGACCCGCTTCGCTCTTGGGGCAGGGAAGGGCCGGGTTCTGCGCCAACTCCTGGTAGAAAACCTCATGTTGGCGGTTGCCGGGGGGGCACTTGGCCTCGGAATTGCCTCGATTGGCGGGAGGTTCCTCCGGGCGTTGGGGCCAGCCTCGGTCCCCCGACTTGATGAAATCGGTGTGGACGCGACGGTGGTGACCTTCGCCCTTGTGGTGTCCCTCCTCCTGGTCCCCCTCTTCGGGATCTTCCCGGCAATCCGGGGAACCGGAATCAACCTGGCGCAGGCTTTGAGGGCTGGCGGACGGGGTGGATCGGAAACCCGGGGTGGGGCCCGGAAGGGTTTGGTCGTCGCACAGGTGGCGCTCTCCATGACGCTCTTGGTCACTTCGGGCCTATTCCTCAAGAGTTTCGTCCTGATGCAGCGGACGGACCCGGGCTTCGAGACTGAGAGCATCCTGACCGCCGGAATTCAGATTCCTGGTTTCAAGTACGAGACCCCCGAGGAGTTGAGCCTGGCCTGGGACTTGACCCTTGCCCGGTTGGAGGCCACGCCCGGAGTGGAATACGCAGCCGCAGCCGACTGGCTCCCGGTCATCTCCGGCGGGGGTCCCTGGAATGGGTTGTCCCGACCTGGGCGGCCCCTTCCGGACGACGAACCTTATCTTCCCGCCACCAGGAAGTTCGTAACTGCGGATTATTTCTCCACGCTCAACGTACCCATCAAAGCGGGCCGGGCTTTCAACGCCGACGATGCGGTAGGCGGACGAAACGTCCTGGTGTTGAGCGAGCCGCTGGCGGAAGCACTCTTCCCCGCCGAAGACCCTCTGGGCCAACCGGTGACCTTCTGGGGCCAGCCCTTCGAGGTCGTGGGTGTCGCAACCGACGTCCCGGAGGCGGGACTGGGTCAGGCCCTGATGCGGCCGGTTTTCTTCGTGGCGAATAGCCAGTACCCCCAGACCAGCCTCCGCTTGATGGTTCGGGTGGCCGGCCAGGATCCTGTAGCCCTCACAGGTGCGATCCGTTCGGCCCTCAAGGAGGTGGATCCGGACATTGCCCTCACCATGGTGCAGACCATGGAAGCCGGCATCAGCGGGACGCTGGCTCAGCCAAGATTCCAGACCGCCCTGGTGGGAGCATTTGCACTGGTGGGCCTCCTTCTGGCTGCTTTTGGCCTCTACGGTGTACTGGCTTATCTCGTCACTCGCCGCCAACACGAGATCGGAATCCGCCTGGCGATCGGGGCTGGAGGGGGAGACGTGCTCAGGTTGGTGCTCCGTCAGGGAATGCAGATGGTGGTTTTGGGGGCCGTTGTCGGGCTGGCGGGAGGTGCCGGTGCCTCTGTTCTCCTCAGGCGCCTCCTCGTCGGTGTTTCAACGGCTGATCCCCTGGCCATGGGAGGTTCTGCCCTGGTCCTCCTGGCCGTCGCTCTTCTGGCCTCGCTGATCCCGGCATCGAGGGCGGTTCGGACGGATCCGCTCCAGGCCCTCAGGGCTGAGTAGGGCCTGGAGGATATCCGGCAAGGAATACCCGGATCAGCTCTTCGACCAAGACCCGGACTTCTTCCTCACCCATGGGGCCCTGAAGGGCTTGGGGCCAGAATATGGCCCCCGAGACCATGGCCCAGAACAGCTGGGCCGCGGTCCTGGCATCCTGAACCCGGAGGCGACCGGCCTCCGTAGCGGCCTCGAGCCAGAGGGCCAGGTGGTCCTCACCCTTCTCGGCCTGGACCAAAGTCCTCCTCGCCAAGTCCGGGTCCCGGACGAACACCCCCAACCCGACTTTGAAAAGGCCACGCCAGGCTGGATCCTCCAAGACCCTCATCTTGGCGCCGGCGAACTCCCCTAGCTGATCTTCCAGTTCCCGGTCGGGGTCGTAGGGGATTGCCTTCAGGGCCGAGCTTTCACTCAGAAACCGTTCGATCACCGCCTCGAAGAGTTTCTCCTTGCTGGCGAAGTGATTGTAGACGGTCCGTTTTGAGGCTCCCGCCACCTCGGCGATCCGGTCCATGCTCGTGTTGTCGTACCCTTCCTCCTGAAAGGCCCGGATGGCGGCGTCCACGATGGAATGCCGTTTCTTGCTGGTGTCCCGCTTCTTTCTAACCATGTGACCTATTTCTTATCCGGTCCGACCGGGCCCATGCAAGGGACCGTCAGATCCTCCTCTCAGTGCCCCGGGCTGGTGGTCCGGCCGTTTGGCCCGAGGGGTGGATCGAGATCCTCGAGCCTCGACGAAACCACAGGGTACTCTTCGAAGGTCCTCCAGGGCAGGTTGGGCCACCAACGTCGGATCTGGAGAGGACGGTCCGGTTCAAAAGCTTCCCCTGGCCTCAGGGTCAGCGCAGTGACACCGGACCGTTCCGCGGCGGCCAAGACCCGCTCGATGGGCTCGGTCCAGCCATGAGTGGAGAGGTTGAAAAGGCCCCAGTGAATCGGTAGGAAGACGTTGCCTCGGAGGAGGGCGTGGGCTTCCACAGCCTGTTCCGGCCCCAGGTGCCAGTCCGCCCAGGACTGGGCGTAGGTCCCCACCTCGATCAAGGTCACATCGAAGGGACCCAACTGGGCGCCAATCTCCCTCATTCCTGGAAACATACCGGTGTCTCCGGAGAAAAAGACCCGGTGCTCGGGACCCAACAGAGCGAATCCTGCCCAAAGCGTACGGTTCCCGTCAAAAAGATGACGCCCCGAGGCGTGCCTTGCCGGCGTCAGGACGATCTCGAGGGAGCCGAGAGGATGCCGGTCCCACCAGTCCAACTCGACGATGCGTTCTTCCTCCACCCCCCAAGATTCCAGATGTGCGCCGATCCCCAGTGGGACCACGAACTGTGTATCCCACTCACTCATTGCGATGATAGTGGGATAGTCCAGGTGGTCGTAATGGTCATGGGATATCAGGACCGCATCGACAGGTGGCAGGTCCTCGAGAGGGACAGGTGGATCGTACCATCGCTTCGGCCCGGCCCAAGAAAGAGGAGATGCTCGGGGGCCCCATACCGGATCGGTCAGGACCACCGTTCCGTCGATCTCGATCAGGTTCGTGGAATGGCCGAGCCAGGTGATGCGAAGGTCGGATTCCGGTGAGGATTCAAACCGGTTTTGCAGATCCCGTGCCACGGGGATAGGCGTCGAGGGGGTTACATCTTCGCTGGCCTGGGCCAGTTCCCGGAACGCTCCAAAGGTTTGACCTTCCAGAGGTTCAGGGTTTCCGAAAGCTCCGTCCCCCCACTGGGGGGAGTTTTGAATCCGGTCCAGGCGCTCACCTTCGGGGGCACGACCTAGTGCTGGGCGCGCCTGGAGGTAGCTGATCCCCACCACCAGCAGCCCACCCAGGAGAACCACGCCAAAGGCCCGAAGTGTGAGGCGGAGCCAACGCCGACGACGGCTCTTGGTTCCCCCCAACGGACCCTCCTCTATCATTCGATCTCCTCCACCAGCCTGCGGATATCGCGGTTTTCCAGAACCGGTGGGGCGTGCCGGGGGGTTCCATTCAACCCGGCCCAGAACATGGCCCGAGCCAGATCATCCGAACGGATTCCGATGTTGGGGTAAACCCGACGAATCACTGGATACAACTGCCGGAAGATTCGATAGCTCAGATTGGGTTCGGGCCTGGGCGTGACCGGATAGATGTAGCCAGGACGGAAGAGATGCACGCGGGGGAAATCCATTGCCAAGAGGGCGTTCTCAGCCATGCCCTTGTACCTGGCGAAAGAGACCCGGCTCTTTTCAGTCTGGTCTGCGCCGGCTCCGCTGAGGAGGCAGAATGCCGCACCGCTGCTCCCCCGCTGGAAGGCCTCAGCAAAGGCTACAACGTAATCGACCGTGATTCTGCGGAATTCCTCATCGGGGACGGCTCCTGTATAGGCTCCGAGGCAAAAAAGGGCCACGTCCTGGTCCGCGAGGTGGAACTCCACCGAAGAGAAGTCGGTGAAGTCCGAACAGCTGACTTCCCGGAGTTTCGGGTCCTCGAAACCGGTAGGCCGGCGGCCCAGCGTCACCACCGAATCCACGCCTGGGTCCAAAAGCGCATTCCGCAGGACCAGCCCACCAATCATCCCGGTAGCGCCCACGATCACCACACGATTTCCGTTCACCCCCCCACCCTCCCTTCGGATTTCCCATCTGTCCGATGCGCCATGTCCCGCTTTTCGCCTCGTTTTTTTGTCCGTCTCGTCCGCTCTGCCGGCGGCTGACTTCCAGAGTCTTCCTACAAAAGTACACCGAGTAGTGTAAAAACTCTTGACATTCCCAATTATTACACTACACTGTATAGTGTAAATAAACTCCTGACCAAAACAAAGGGGATAGGCCCCTCGACATCAGACGGGAAACCGTCCCGGTCTATCCTTGGGAGAGAAGAAGCTGTGAAGACCAAATGGACGAGCAAAGACATACCGGATCAGACCGGTCGTCGAGTCATCGTCACGGGTGCCAACACCGGGATCGGGTTCGAGACGGCCAGGGCCCTGGCTGCTGCGGGTGCCCACGTCACGCTGGCCTGCAGAAATCCGACAAAAGGTCAGGAAGCCCTGGAGCGGATCCGGAAGGAGCTCTCTGACGCGGATGCGACCCTCGGAGCGTTGGACCTCTCCAGGCTGGAGTCGGTGCGAGCCTTCGCCGAGGGCTATCGAACGGGGAACGACCGGCTGGACATCCTCATCAACAACGCCGGGGTCATGACGCCCCCTACCCTGGAGACCACCGCCGATGGGTTCGAGCTCCAGTTCGGGACGAACCATCTGGGCCACTTCGCTCTTACCGGTCAGCTGTGGGGTCTCCTGGTGGCCACCAACGGCTCCAGGGTCGTGAACGTCAGCAGCGTAGCCCACAGATACGGGAAGATTGATTTCGATGATTTGAACTGGGAGAAGCGGCGTTACAGGAGGAACTCTTCCTACGGGCAGAGCAAGCTGGCCAACCTTCTCTTCAGCCTGGAACTCGGAGGACGGGTAGCATCCATGGGTGAGGGCCCAGACATTCTCTCTGCACACCCGGGATGGACGGCCACGGACCTCCAGCGGTACAACGGGACTGCACGGGCTCTGAACCCCCTTTTCGCCATGCCGCCGGGGCAGGGAGCCCTACCCACGCTCCGGGCGGCCACCGACCCGGATGCGAAGAACGGCGAGTACTATGGACCTCATGGGTTTTTGGAGATGAGGGGCTATCCGGTTCCGGTGGCTACTTCCAAGGAAGCAAAGGACCGGGTGGTGGCGAAGCGACTTTGGCAGGCCTCGGAGGCCATGACAGGGGTGCGCTTCAAGGCGTAGCCCCCTGGGCAAGGACGAGGGAATACCCAGGACCGACGGACCGGCACCGACGCCCCGGCCAATGGTGCGGCCAGCGGCCTTCAGGCCCTCCCCACCATGGAATCGGGCATTCGCACCGCCACGACCCTGGCGGTAGCGGTCACCATTCCGTCCGCGGAAAGGGTCTCCTCCAGGACCACCTTCCGGTCTGTGATTTCCAGGATCTTCCCTCGGACCTCCAACTCGGGTCCAAGGGGGGTCGGTTTGAGGAACTCCACATGAAGGGAGGCCGTCACAAAGCGGGGTGCTTCCCCCTCCCCGATTCGACGACCCTCCCGTCGAAGGGCGGCTGCTGCGGCGCCTCCGGTACCGTGGCAGTCCAGCAGCGAAGCGACCAGACCGCCGTAGACATATCCGGGAATGGCCGTGTGGTAACGTCGGGGCGTGTATCGAGAGACGGTTTCCTCCCCCTCCCAAACCGTCTTCAGTTGGATGCCCTCTTTATTGAGGCGCCCACATCCGTAGCAGTGAGCAACGTCTTCAGGGTAGTAGTCCTGTACTGCCTTTGAACGACCCTCCATGAATCTCCTCCCCTCCGGCTGAACCTGTCGCCCTCGAACTCGGGGTCCTGTCCGGTCCTTGCGAGGGTGCTCCCTCCTGCGGGTGGTGCGAAAAAGTAGTGACTTGACCGCCGACTGACTCGATCATACTGTGCATATGCACAATATTCAACCCTGGGAGGAAGATCATGGCGAACGTGGCAGTCCTCTATTGCAGGAAGATCCAGGACCATTCCTGTATCGCTTGCGCGAAGTGTTTCAAGGGAATGACGGAACGGAACGGAGAGTTTGCGAGATACGGAAAGGACGAGTTGGAACTGGTGGGAATGACCGATTGTGGCGATTGCCCGGGTCTGACTTTTCCCAGGGTGAAGCTCCTCACTGAGGTGGCCGACGGACTCGATCGACCCATCGACATCATCCACTTCGGTACCTGCATCAAGTTGGCAATGGAAACGGCGGATTGCCCCATCGACTTCGAGGACCTGAAGTTCAACCTGGAAAAGAAGTTCGGTTGTGAAGTGGTGCTCGGAACACATTCCTACTAACTCGCTGAACCGGGTAGAGGCCGACCCGGCTGGGGCGGTATTGGAGACGAGGCCATGAAGATCGGGATCATCATCTGCGATCGGTATAGAGATTGTGCGGGGGGTAAGTGCTTTCGTGCGGTGAGGGAGCGAAAAGGTGGTTTCTCCCACTACTCCGAAGAGGAGTCTCTCGAAGTGGTTGGGTTCACCACCTGTGGGGGGTGTCCGGGAGGAAACATCGAGTACTCACCGGAGGAGATGGTGAAGAATGGCGCGGAAGCAATTCATCTCGCCACCGGGTTCGTAGTGGGGTACCCTCCCTGTCCCTCCATCGACTACTTCAGGGAGTTTATTGAGACCCGGTACGGAATCCCGGTGGTGGTGGGCACGCATCCGATCCCGGAGAAGTACCTGACCTGTCACCGGGATCTGCCCTCCCTGATGGTACTAGAGGGAGTGGAACAACCGATGGCCACCGAGGAGGTGCGGCGCGCCTACGACTGATGGATAGCCACCCATCACCAATCGGAGGTCAAGAACAGGCCCGCGGGTTTCCAGAGGCCAGAAAGAACCGGGTCAATCCAGTCTATGGACCTGGCAAAGACTCGACTTGAAGGGCGGGAACCCGGAGATGGGGTCCAATCCCGCATCGGGAATCAAAAGGTTGACGTCTGCCTCCGCCCAGCCGTGAGGAGCGGAAACAACCCCGGGTGGAAGGGCGTCGGTGATCCAGGCCTGCAGAGCAATGCTCCCCAAAGGCGAGGAGAGCCCGATGAACTCTCCGTCCCCAATGTCTCGATCCGCCGCGTCGGAAGGGTTCATCTGAAGCCTCGGGTTCGGCTCGCGGCTCCTCAGCGTCTCGAGCTGTCGGCCCTGGGAATGTGTGAAGTTTTTGCTGCGCCCACCGGAGGTAAGGACCAGAGGGTATTTCTCTGTCAGGTCCGGCCTGGAGACCGGGCTCCAGTAGGGTTCCCGGTAGAGCGGTAGGCCCTCGTAGCCGGCGTCCTCCAGGATCGTGGAGACGAACTCGACCTTCCCCGTCGGGGTCCCGAATCCTCCTCGGAGATACCCATGCTCCTGGGGCTCCCGGGAGGGCAGCTCCAGGGGTTCCCCCGACAAGGGTAGGCGGTCGAAAGGTAGATCCACCTCCGACAGGCGTGCGTTGAAGCTGGCGTGGATGTCACCGTTCCAGAAATGTTCCTCCATCCCCATGGCTGCGGCCATCTCGAAAATCAACTCCGTGTCACCCAGAGCATCGCCTCGGGGAGCCACCGCAGCAGGTCTGTACAACACCCTGCCGCTCCCTGAGAGGATCAGGGCCTCACGTTCCAGGTGCGAGGCCGCTGGAAAGAAGACCTTTGCCAACTCCCCTGTGGGGGTGTCGAAGAAGTCCGACACGGAGAAGAACTCCAGTGAGCGGAGAGCCCTCGAGAGGCGGCCCGAGTTCGGCCACATCATCGCGTTCATCCCGATGGAGAAGACCGCCCTTATTCTGCCGGACTCGATGGCCTCAGCCAGGCGCATTGCCTGGCCCTCACCCAGGCGCTCTACAAATACGGGATGGTCTTCAGCACCCACGGGAGGGCCCAGCGACGCCACCTCTTCGGCACCCAGATCAACGCTGGCCTCCCTGGCCCGATGTCCCCATGGCCGGTTTCCACCTTCGATATCGAGATTCCCGCAAATGGCTGGGAGCAACAGGATTGCCCGGTGGTTCTGAAATCCGTTGGAGTGATGGGTTGTGGCGCAGGCCGATATAGTGATCTGTGCGGGGCTGGAAGTGGCGTATAACCTCGCTGCAGCAACAATCTTCTTCGCTGGAACTCCGGTGATCTGAGCCGTCCTGGCCGGAGTGAAGGTTTTCACGTACTGCCGGTAAACGTTCAGGCCATGGGCGTATCGACGAAGAAATTCCCTTTCCTCCAGCCCTTCCTCGAAAACCACGTGGGCCATGCCCAGAGCCAGAGCCCCGTCGGTCCCGGGCCGAGGCTGGAGAAAAATCCTGGCAGCCTCCGCTACGGGGGTCCTTCTCGGATCGACGACGATGGTTGCCACCTCCGAAGCATCCGTGATGAGGTGATGTTTATCGTACGGAAACCGGCTCTCCGTCGGGTTGTTTGACCAAACGAGGCGGCATTTCGTGGCGGAGTGGCGAGTGCGGGACGGTCCGAGGAAATAGTCGTACTCGTTTCCCAGGGTCACAGCGGCGGCTACGAAGCACGATCCGAAGCAACAACTGGACTCGGTCAGGTAGTGCGGCGACCCGAAGCAATGAGCGAGACGCTGCAGGTAGGCCCGAGCCTCTTTGGTAAATCCTGCCACAAAAGCCACTGCTTCCGGCCCATGACTTTCCCGCACCTCCAGAAGCCTGCGGCTGGCCACCGATACTGCACGACTCCTGGGCACCTCCTGCCACGGGTCCTGAGGCTCGGACCGGATCTTGGCAGCGATCTGGCGGAGGGGGCTCGCCCGCTGCTCGAGCATGCCTTCGGCCCGCACACAGTCAGGATGTCGTATCGAGAGGATCTGGTCCCCGTCGCTTACGACGGTGATGGGACAGTTCTCTGTGCACATGTAGCAGGTGGAGTGGGTTGCCTTGTTGCTCAACGTGGGGGGCTCCGGACTCGGACGTGGAGGAGTGTGATCGTCTGCCACAAGACCTTCGTGTCCACCTCAGCTTCTCGCTGGCTTTTTAACCAAACGCCCAGTGAGGAATCTAATAAGTAACGAAACATCTTCGGATGCACGCATGACCTGGTGAAATGAAGCATGCACCATCCGGCGAAAGAGAGACGGAGGTGAGGTGGAGTATGAATGCCAAAAACATCAAGAGGATCTCAAGAGTTGTGTTGGCCCTTGGACTGCTACCGGCCGGCCTGGGCTTGGCCGCTTGTGGTAGTGAATCATCGGTCATGGAACCGGAGATAGAGGACGACGTGGTCCTGGCCGCAATGCAAGCGACCATCCAGGATGAGTTCAGAGCCGAACTCATCTACCAGCGGGTCCTGGACAAGTTTGGTTCCGTTCGCCCGTTTGAAAACATCATCAACGCCGAGGTGAGACACTCGGAAGCCATCGCTCGCCTCTATGTCACCCGTGGCCTTCCGGTGCCCGAGAGCCAGTGGGCATTCGACCAGATCCCGACCTTTCCGTCGATTGCGGAAGCGTGCCGGGCCGGAGTCCAGGCCGAAATCGAGAATGCCGAGGTGTACGACCGGTTCTTTGACTCTTCACTCCCCGCAGACGTACGGATGGTGTTTGAGAACAACCGGGCCGCATCGCTGGACAAGCATCTTCCTGCCTTCCAACGGTGCTCCTAGGCCCTTCTGCCGGGGTTCTGGAATTCGAAAAGGGAGCCCACATGCGTGGGCTCCCAGACCCCCGGGAACTCCGACGCGATCCGGGCTTGTGCCCGAGGACCGGTGCAGTGGACCGGGGCCAGGAGCCCCAAATCGAACTCCTTCAGCGCTTCCACCGTCTTCCCCATCCTCTCTTCCGATGCCGTCACCAGGTGAGTCCCCCCCAGGACGGCCACGATGGTTTTGTTGTCGGTCTGGTTTCGGATATGTCGAAGCGTGTTTACTACGCCGGAATGAGCACAACCCAGTAGGACCACGGTCCCCTTTGCGGTGTCGAAATAGACCGCCTGGTCATCGTCGATAGGGTCTGGAAGCTGGCAATCCTCATCCAGGAAGAAGTCTCCACCGGTGTCTTCATAGTCCGTCACTCTGGGCACGCTTCCGGTAACCGAAATCCCATCCAGGATCGGGGTACACTCCGAAGTCCAGGTCAGGGATCGAACTTGATCCCTCAACTCTTTCCGGTTTGGAGATCCCGCTATCCCGATCTCATCGACGGAGCCGTCCTCCCCCCGAGAGTACCGTTGAGCCAGGGCCCGTGGATGGAGGAAGAGGTCTACGCCATCTCCCTGGGTGAGGACGGCCCTCAACCCGCCCGCGTGGTCGTAGTGCCCGTGAGAGAGGATCACCGCATCGACCGTGGAGAGGTCGATACCCAGGCAGTCGGCGTTGTGGAACAGAACCTCTGCAGATTGACCGGTATCGAAGAGGATTCGATGGGATCCGCTCTCGATCCAGAATGCCAGACCGTGTTCTGAACGTAGATCTCGTCCGAAGGCGGTATTCTCTACCAGAACAGTGACTCGGATGGACTTCTTCATCGAACGCTTCGCCTTTTCCGGCACTACCGATGTGGCAGGGCTGGGAGTCGTATTCTGGGCCGTTTCCCGGGACCGTGGGGGGTCATGCGGACGGGTTGACCCGGTGTCCCGGTCAGTATATTGTGCATATGCACAATATACGTCAACCCAATCTGGATCCCTTTGCTCCGAAAGAGTTTCACCAACCGATGCCTCGACCCCGAAAACACCGGAATTGTAGACGATTCGAAGGAGACAGGGTATTCAAGCCCCGTAGCATCCCCATGCCGGAGCTGGAGCTGGTTTTCCTGGGGGATGACGAGTTGGAAGCCCTTCGGCTGTGTGACCTGGAGGGGTTGGATCAGGCAGGCGCCGGAGAACGGATGGGAGTTTCTCGGGGAACCGTCCAAAGGCTTCTGAAGTCCGGCCGAGAAGCCGTGGTCCGGGCCCTGGTCGATGGCGGAGCCCTGGTAATCGGGGAGACGGCGAAGAACCCTGAATTGGAAGAAGACTCATGAAGCTATGTATACCTACGATGGATGACCGGGGCTTGGAAGGTATGCCTTCGGATCACTTCGGAAGCGCGCCGTTCTTCACCTTTGTGGACTCCGAGACCGGCCAGGTGGAGGCGGTTCGAAACGGCGGAGCCCATCATGCCCACGGGTCCTGCCGACCTCTGGATTTCCTGGGTACGCGAACCGTAGATGTCATCCTCTGCCGCGGCCTGGGAAAGCGGGCATTTTGGAAGCTTCAGAGCGGCGGAATCGATGTCTATGTGACCCTCGAGAAGGACGTGGCCGGAACCCTGGAGGCCTTCAAGGCCGGTCGCCTCAACCAGCTGACTTCCGAGGAAGCATGCCATGGAAATGGCCACTCTCCCGCCCCGGCCTTCGGGCAAAGAGGGGGGCGGCGGGGATCAGGTGGCCGACGAGGGTGGGACTGAGGGCCCGGCGTCCAACACGACGGCGGTCACATCGGCCGGGCGGGCATTTGTGGCAGACCGTAGCGCTTCCCGGGAGAAGAGTCCCATCCGCTCTCGGATGAATGGTCCGACGATCCCGGGTTGCCCACGGCCAGGTTCCCGCGGGTCATCGAGTCATAGCGACTTCAGGGTCGAACGGTGGACTGCAACCGCTCACGGGCCCCGGCGACATAGTCCGAGACCCTGGACCCGTAGCGTTCGATGAAGGGTTGGAGATGGTCGTCGGCTCTTACCTCTCCCCGACAAGAGCTGGTGCCACAGGAGCAGGCGAAGGGGGCAAGAATGTTGTTTCCGTAGGTGGCGTAGTCCACCCGAATTTCCTGGCCTGCTGGAATGGTCCGCCTGGCCACCAGGTTGAGGCCTTCCAGCCAGGAGTTCGGATCGCATGAATGATTGATGGGGGTCCAATCCTCAGGTTCATTGGACCAGATCACCCAGACCTCATCGGTGAGGGGCCAGGCATACTTCCTGAACCAGTCCTTCCGCTGTTCGGTCCAGTTGGATTCCACCCAGCTTCGGGTAACCAGGGAATGGGGTTGTTCTTCGAAGGGAATGATCAACTCACCCTGTTGGATCTCCCGTGTGGCGAAGAGCGCATACCCCTTCCCCGGATCAGGAACGACCTCCCACCCCCGTTGTTTCCGGGCGTGACGAGCCAGTGCAGCCCGAATCAGAAGATCGGTGAATCCCTGATGGCCCGCAGGATCGTGGAGCAGGGCGAGGTCTGCGCTACCGGGATCCGATTCCGCATAGTAGACACCACAGTTCGGGTTGATCTCGAGCATGAACAGATCGCCATTCTCGTCCATCCTGAGATCGCAACGACCGAAGCTGGCTCCTCGCATCCCAAGGAAAAAATCCGCGGAAACCCTGCGGAGGCGAGCCCCCAACTCGGGGTCCTCCACGGGGATTTCCTTCATCGAGTGATAGTCCTTCCATTTCAGGTTGGTGTGTTTGAAACGTTCGCCCGGGGGGAATGTGAATTCCACTGGGACGTAGGTGACAGGGTTGGTGAGATCATCGGGGTTCTCCGCGACCAGAACGGTAAACTCCCGCCCCTCGACAAACTCCTCGATGAGGGCGGCTCCGTACTTCGCCATCATTCGCCGGGCCCGGTAGCGAAGCGCGAAGACCGTCTCCACTCGAGACTCTTTGATGAGGTCGATGCTGCTATAACTGGAAGGATGTTTGACGATGAGGGGGAATCGAAGGACGCTGGCCGCCCGCGCAATGTCCTCGTCACTTCTTGCCATGACATAAGCAGGGTAGCCGATTCCCCACGCGGAACAGACCCGCTTCATTGCATCCCGACTGGGTTCGAAGTACTCCGATGTTGCTCCGGTGAAAGGGAGGTTCAGACGCTCCAGACCCTGAACCACTTCGATTCCAGGGCTTTCCTCGTCCCAGGCTCCCGCAGTGAGGTTGAAGAAGACATCGTATCCCTCCTGGGAGAGTTGAGTCAGCTTTGAGATCGCTGTCTCCTTCGTCAGACCCACTACGTCGAACTCATGTGCCTTCAGGAAGGGAGTGGGGTCTACGCGCCAATCGTCAGGATCGGCCTCCCAGGCGGGCCCATCGTACACGTCATCAAGGACACAGATGCGCATGGACATCCAATCAATGGAAGTTCTTTATCGCGTTGTTATAAGCACGTAAGAAAGTCGGAATGGACGAACATAGCAAGAGGTTATAGGAGGTTTTATTGAAGGTTATAACCCGGGCTATACCCAACGCGGTAGGATCGGAGCTGAAGTGCCGTTGATTGGGTATGACAGGGACCCGGAATGAAGAGTTGAGGTGTGGATTGAAGGGGGGAAGTGAACCGCCTCCTGTTCAGCCTTTCACAGGAGGCGATTCCCACTTTTTCGCTATTCCAAGGCTAGGGCCTTTGTGGGCTCGACCTTGGCGGCCCCTCGAGCCGGAATGTAGCTGGCGAGAACCGCCACCGCGGCCAGTATCCCCCCTGCCACGAAGGTTGTCGTCATACCCAACTCCGCCTCGAAGAGAGACAGGGAGTTCATCACCTGAATATGGATCAGGTAAGCCAACGGTAACCCCAGTGCGAAGCCGGCGGCGCTCATGACCAATCCTCTGCGTGTGACCATGGCCACCAACTGTCCCCCCCGGGCCCCTACGGCCAAGCGGATTCCCATCTCCCGGCGTTCCTGGATCACGGTGTGACCCATCACGCCATAGATCCCGATTCCCGAGAGGAACAAGGCGAGTCCCCCCAGTGCAAAAACAAACAGCCCGAGAAATTTGGGTGCTGCCAACTCCACGTCGATGAACTGTTGAAGCGTCTGCATCTGGACGATGGGTTGGTCCGGGTCCACCGAAGAAACGGCGGTTCGAACGTCAGCGGCCAAAGACAGGGGATCGCCATTCACCTTCAGAGTGAAGGCAATGTTTCGAATTGGACGTTGGGCGGCCGGTATGAATACGGCCGGTTCGATGAAACCATCGAAAGGGATGCGGCGTTGCATGAAGTTCTGGATCACGCCGACGATCTCACGGGGTTCTCCAAGAAGGACCACTCGTTTTCCCAAGGGTTCATCGTCCGGGAAGTTCCTCCGGACGAACTCCTGGTTCACCACGGCCACCAGAGGCGTGTCTTCCAGATCCAGTTCCGAAAAGGTCCGGCCCGAGACCAATGGGATCTCAAGGGTCTGGAAGAAATCGAGGCTGATGGCATCCCAGTTGGTGCGGGGTCGCTGGTTGGGGTCGTCGAATTCCTGCCCTTCCAGAGAATAGAAATTGTTGGGTATGGACCGGCCCCGAGGGAGGCCGGCCAGATAGGAAGCGCTCTCCACCCCGGGGATGCCCTGGACCTCCCTGAGCAACTCCTCCTGAACCAATCGAAGATCTTCGGGCTCCGGGTACTTGTATGCTGGGAGTGAGAGTTGATAGGTCAGGACCCCTTCGGCATTGAACCCGTTGTCGGCGAACACCAGCCCGTTCATGGCCTCCTGGAGCTCCCCGGCCCCGGTGAGGAGCCCGAGAGCAACCGCTAACTGTCCCACCACAAAAACGGTCCTGAGGCGCTTCCGTTTTCGACTGGCGGTGCCACCCCTGGATCCGTCCCCCAGCGCCTCCTTCAGGTTGCCTCGTATTGCGTGAAGCGCGGGTGCGAGTCCGAAAAAGACCCCGGCCCCTACCGCGATTCCGACGGTGGCAAGAAGGGTCTGGGCGTCCAGCACGGGGAGAAACGCCTGGGGTAGCTCGGCTGGCATGGCCCTTCGCAGCCCCTGGACAACATAAAGTGAGAGAACGGTCCCGATCCCTCCGCCCACCAACCCCAAAAGGACGCTCTCGGTGAGCAACTGCCTGAAAATTCTGATTCGGCCCGCTCCCAGGGCGGTCCGCACGGCCACTTCCTTCATTCGCGTTTCGGCCCGGCTCAGAAGAAGGTTCGCCACGTTCGCACAGGCGATGGCAACGCCGAAGAGGGAGACTGCCACCAGGAGGATGATGAGGCGGGCATCGGTAGGTCCCGGAAACCATTTCCGGGCGTTCTGGACCAGGACCCCCCATCCACGGTTGGCATCCGGGTACTCCGTTTCGAGGCGGGCCTGGATACCCGTAAACTCCGCCCGGGCCTGCTCCACATTGGAT
>CBDUAX010000019.1:0-19197 GCA_965365235.1 uncultured bacterium | reverse complement strand
GGTACCTCCGTCCACGAGGATGGAAACCCACCCCTCGGGCACATCCAGAACCGCCTCCGCCCCCGCCAGCGGTTCGGGCCCACCGTTCCAGACCGTTATGGAAGCCAAGGCCTCCTCTCCCGGAACCAGGAGGTCATCCTCGACCCGAGTGTCGATGACGATCCCGCGGGAACGAAGGAGCGCCGACCGGACCAGGGAAATCCGATCCTCCAGGACGGTGCCGACTTCTCCACCATCCTCTCCCGGACCGAGAGAACGAAAGTCATCCAGGGCCCTCAGAGCCTCTTCCAGGTGCGACGAGATCCCCCATGGGGCCATGGCGTCCAATCCACTTCGGGCAGTCGAGATTGCAGCCCGATAGCGTTCGATAGCCAGTTTGGCCCCTTCCCGGCGGGCCGTCGGAACGCCTTCCACGAAGGCGTGAAGGGTGGTGTCGATGCCTGCGAAGAAGGAATCACCATCACCATCCGGCGGAGCTGCCTTGGATTTCAAGAGGACCAGGTTCGAGGACCTGGGGCCCAGGGGTCTGGGCATCCCCATGTCCTGCGACCGATGCTGGCTTCGACTCTCCATGGCCAGTTGGAAGTGAGACTTACCCAGGAGTGGATCGAATCCCCCGGTCTCTACGGTGGCGGAAACTTCATCGGCCTGGAGACGAGTCCGACGATAGAGTTTGGATGGGGTCCACAGGCGGGCACCGGCCTCGAGTTGTTCCGGGAAGGCCTCCGGGTCTCCGGCAGTCTCAAAAACCGCCTGGGCCATAAGGCCCGCGACCTGGTGGTGACCGTGCCCGTCCCTGGGGGTTCCGGAGAAGACGGACACGATGACATGGGGCCTGAAGGTCCGGACCACCCAGGTCACGTCGGCAAGAATCTCCTCCCGGGGCCAATACCGGAAGGTCTCTTCCGCAGTTTTCGAGTAGCCGAAATCGAAGGCCCGCGTGAAAAATTGTCTCCCCCCGTCCAGGGAGCGGGCCGCCAGGAGCTCTCCGGTCCGGAGAAGTCCCAAGCCCTCGTCCAGCTCATCACCGATGAGGTTCTGCCCGCCTTCGCCGCGACTCAGGGAGAGGTATGCCGTCTCCACCCCCATTCCCCGGGAAAGAGCGGAGAGCAGGCTCGTGTCCTCATCGTCGGGGTGTGCGCCGATGAGAAGGACTCGCTTTACGCCATCCAGTCGGCGCAGAAGAAGGCCGACCCCGGCACTCCCCCCTCCGTAGGGGTCCTCCTGCGCTTGGACGGACGCGTGGAACCCAGGGCTCCACCCCAGCAGGATCAGGAGGGCCAGGAGAAGAACTCGTCTTTTTGTAAGCATGGCCCGGAAACTACCCAGAAGTGGCATTGAGTGACAAGAAAAAATGTGGCCGCAGGCGTCCTGCCTGCGGCCCTTCGAACCCTCTTCGTATGGATTGGGTTCCCCGAGTGAGCCCGTCGGCTCCAGTCCCCGTACCTCTCAGCCTCCCGAGCTAATGGGAACCAGGGTCGCCCGGATCCATGGGCGAATTGGATCGAAGTTTTCGAAAGAGCCGGTCGGCAAAGGTGGCGGCCGCGGGGACCCCCACGGTCAGGACCACCTTTGCAATCATGGAGGTGGTCTCCCAGTCACTCCGGCGACTGGAGACCTCGAGGGCGTAGCCCGGGATGAGGGCCATGACGGCAGCAAAGGCCGTAGGCCAAAGATCTCCCCTGGAGAACGACGTCTGGCCCCCGTACCTGACCCCCAGAGCGCTCCCCAGGGCCGGGAATATCACCCCAGCCACAGCGGACCCCATTGTGGGCCAGGCTGAGCATTTCGTGCTGACCCGATCGAAGGTGGGTGACACCACTTCGATACATCTCTGCGCTATCGGAACTCCTACGGCCAGTCCGGCCGAATTTCCCATGACGGCGTAGGCGAATGCCTTCCAGGTATTGTGGGATCTCTCCTCCTGGCCCCAATCGTACGCGTCCACCGTGAGAGGCCCGAGCTTGAACGCTTCCTTCCCGGGTTCTCGGATCCCCGGTACCCGAGTCTCCACCACCAACGCCCCCCATAGCGCTCCCGTTCCAAACCTGACCCCTGCCTCAGCGGGGGGGACCATCTCCATTCGTTCGATGTCCCCCATGTCCAGATTCCCGAACAGGTATGTGGGGTTGTTCACCGGAACACCGTCCAGATACACCACCGGGGATCTGCACGACCCATCGAATTGACCGAAGCGGGCGCCGCGGAACTCGACGCACATGGGAACTCCGACCATGGCCGTAGACTCCCGGACCGTGACTCCCGGGACATACTGTTCCAATACCTGGCCCAGGTTCATCCCCGTCATGTCGGCGACATCCAACTGCTCGCGGGAGACTTCCGACACTCGGACCCCTGAAGCTCGAAGGCGAATATCCCTTGCGGTGTAAACCTGGACGGTGAGGGGCTCCAGCTCGATGGCCTCCTGGGTGATCCCGATCTGAAGGGACAGGGTGGTCCCCACTGAAACCTCTACTTCTTCGGTGTGGACCCCGTAGGCGATATGGCGGATCTCGAGGCGATACACCCCGGGATCGACCTCTTCGAACCGGAACGTCCCCCGTGTATTGGTCACGTCCATCTTGGTCGTGCCCAGCAGCCTCACCTCGGCATCGGCGACGGGCTCATCCGTCTCCGGATCCAGAATCCGACCGGAGATAGTGCTCTGGCTTTGCCCCGAGGCCGAAAGGGGAGCAAGCAGGAAGAGCAAGGTCATTCCACAGACAGCCCATTCTTTTCCCGGGCCCGAGAATAAAGCCCGGTACCCGGGGATTCGGCTTATCGGAGGAAATCGGAGAGGCATGGGTTTGGCTCGTCCCGCACTTGGTTGAGGTATGGAAAGCGTATTTCGATCCGGCAATCTGGGAATACGCCAGACCCCCCAATTCGTTTCCGACCCCAGGGAACGGGAGTCGAGGATCCCCTTGTTGAAAGGCGCGGGCATCGACCACCAGCAGGGCACCTCCCAGGGAGAGAGGGTGGGTCCCGAAGTTCAGTTGGAAACAAATGGAGAGGTTTGGGGATTAGAGACTTGCTGAAAGAAGGGTCGACTCCCGCCCGGTAACTTTATGAGAGCTGAAAGAAGGAAGATTCTTCCTTCCACGGCTCAAGAGGGAGGGGGAGGCGGTGACCCGCGGGGGGGCCGACAACTCCAAGTCCTTTGACCTCAGCGTATTCTGGCAGGAAGATCGGCCCCTCGACACCCCCGGAAAAAAGTTGTTTTTCCTTGACATTTTCTGCTTATCCTTCAAGTTTGCTCTATTCCAGCCGCGACGGCGGCCATGTGTTTCTGTGCCCAGGATCCGGGCGAGACACATCTGTTCCTCTAACCGTTCATACTCCCGAGCTTGCTTCAGGGGTTCTTTCTCGAGGCCACTCCTTGGGTCGGGGAAGATCCCACACTGTCCAACCCCAATGCAGGAGGGGAAGCATGTCCCCAGGAAAAGTTCGTAACGGGGCCGTAGGGTTGCTTACGGTACTGGCCTTTGTACTGGCTGGTATGGCACCCCTTTCGGCCCAGGCTACCGGGACGGTCCGGGGCCAGGTCACGGACGCGGCTACGCAGCGTCCGCTGGCCGGTGCTCAGATCTCCCTGGTAGGCACCCAGCGTGGAGGGCTGGCCAACTCAAGCGGCCAATACCTCATCCTCAATGTGCCGGTGGGCACCTATACGGTTCGGGCCGAGATCATCGGTTTTGGCGCCCAGGACATGGACGTCACCGTAGCTGCCGGCCAGGTGGCCGTAGCCAACTTCGGCCTATCGCAGCAGGCCATCGACCTGGAGGAGCTGGTGGTGACGGGTACGGCAGGTCGTACCCAGAAGCGCGCCATCGGTAACTCCGTGGCCAGCGTCAAGACCGAGGCCATCACAGAGATTGCTCCGATACAGGACGTGACGGAGCTTCTTACGGCCCGGGCCCCGGGCCTGACCCTCATGGCCAACGGTGGTGAAGCCGGTGCCGGCTCCAAGATCCGGATCCGTGGTGCTGGTTCTCTGAACGCCGGCCTGGACCCCGTCGTATACGTCGACGGTGTCCGCATCGAGTCCAGCCTCCAGGGTACCTTCGACTCGGGCTGGGGCGGCTCCCAGGCCAATAGCCCTCTGGACGCCATCAACCCTGACGACATCGAGAGCATCGAGGTCATCAAGGGGCCTGCGGCAGCGACGCTCTACGGCGCCGAAGCGGCCGGTGGTGTGATCCAGATCCTCACCAAGAAGGGCCGTGCGGGGATTCAGGGGATCCAGTGGACGATCCAGGGCGACTTCGGTCAGACCGACTGGGGCGTCGTGGACACCCCCACCAACTACTGGCTCTGCACCGACTCCAACATCGGGAGCTCCAGCTATCCCGGCTGCGCCCAGTTCAGCACCAGCCAGCCAGAAGAAGAGCGGATCCTGAGCATGAACCCCATTCAGGACGACCCGGCCACGAACCGGACCGGGAACAACTATGGGGTGAACATCTCGGCCCGTGGCGGAGCGGAGACCTACAACTACTACCTCTCCTTCGAGAATGGTGAGGAGCAGGGCGTCTTCTACAACAACTTCGCTCGTCGGACGGGTGGCCGGGCAAACTTCGGCTTCGTCCCCACCGACAAGCTCAACTTCAATGTCAACGTCGGGTACGTGAACATCCGGAACCGGATGCCGTTGAACAACAACGCATCCAACGGGATCCTGCGGAATGGCTTCCGCGGCCGGGCCGGGGCGCTGAACGACCCGTGGAAGGCCGGGTACCGCGGATTCAGCCCCGAGTTGTCCAACGAGTACAACCAGCAAGTCTGGGGCGAGCGCCTCACGCTGGGCCTCACGGCCAACTACAACCCCACCGAGTGGTTCTCGAACCGCCTCACGTTGGGGCTTGACCGGGACGACCGGACCAACCGTGAGTTTTACAAAGTCGACACCACCGGCCGGCAGCCCTGGGGCTCTACCAGCTCCCAGGGGCGAAACATCACCCAGTTCCCCCTGAGCCACCGGTGGACGGTGGACTACTCGGGAACCGTGAACTTCGACTTCGCCGAGGACTACGCCTCCGCCTTCAGCGCCGGTGTACAGCTCAACGCCCGCACCTTCACCAACAACAACATCGACGGCATCGGGCTCATCGCCAACAACATCAACCTGGTGAGTCAGGCCGCCACCACATCTGCCGGACAGAGCAAGAGTGAGCAGACCTCCCTCGGATTTTTCGTCCAGGAGCAGGTGGGGTGGAAGGACAAGCTTTACGTAACCGCCGCCGTCCGGGTGGACGACAACTCGGCCTTCGGTGAGGACTTCAGCCTGGTGGTCTACCCCAAGGCTTCTCTCTCCTACGTCATCACCGACGAGGACTGGTTCCAGTACGACTGGCTCGACCAGATGAAGTTGCGGGCGGCATGGGGTCAGGCAGGAAACGCCCCTGCGCCATTTAGCGCCGACCGTACGTTCGGTACTTCCCAGACCTCATTCCAGGACCAGACGGTCAACTACCTGAACTTCGGGGCCTACGGGAATCCGGACCTGAAGGCTGAGACCGGTCAGGAGATCGAGCTCGGGTTCGAGACCTCCCTCCTGGAGGGTAAGGTCGGTGTGGACCTGACCTACTACTACCAGCAGACCAAGGACGCCCTGGTCAGCATCCCCGACCCGCCGTCCTCCGGCTGGAGCGGGAGCCATCTCATCAACATCGGTGAGATCAAAAACACGGGGCTCGAGGTTCTGGTGAACGCCTCCCCACTCCGCAGCCGGAACGTCGAGTGGAACAGCACGGTCGGGCTCAACTTCAACAGCAACGAGCTGGTGAGCTTCGGTCGGTATCCCGACGGAACCGCCATCCTCGATGAGATCACCTTCGGCGCCTTCGCCTCGGTGCAGCGTCACCGTGAGGGCTATCCCCTTGGTGGTTTCTGGGCCAGGGACGTTGAGCGGGACGCATCGGGGATTCCGGTCTTGGATTCCAACGACAACGCCAACGTCCTCAGTGACTGCGTCTGGAAGCCCAGTGATCCCAGCTGGTCCATTTCCCAGTGCCAAGAAGAGTACATGGGCCCCATGCTTCCCACTCGGGAGATCGCATGGACCAATACGCTGACGGTCCTGGGCAACTGGCGGATCTTCGCCAACCTGGATTATAAGGGTGGTCACCAGCAGTGGTCGGCCATGAACTCCATCAACGCCCGGGTAGACAGAAATACCAAGCTCATCAACACGCCGAACCCGGATCCGGAGACCTATGCCGAGATTCGTGCGGCCAGGAGCCTCCAGACCAAGAAGTGGATTCAGGATGCCGACTTCATCAAGCTCCGTGAGCTGTCTCTGAGCTACACGCTCCCCACGGAGTGGGCTGGCAAGGCCGGCGCGGATCGGGCGACCATCACCCTTTCCGGTCGTAACCTCTGGTACACCACGGACTACAAGCTCCGTGAGGTCATGTACGATCCCGAAGTGACGTTCTACTCCCTGTCGAACTTCACCCAGTTGGACTACGCCTCCATGCCCATGATGCGGCACTGGATGCTCTCCATGCGGGTCGGGTTCTAAAACCCGCCGATGGATCGACGGAAACGAAACCGAGACCGCATGAAGAAACGAGGATTATCGATAATGATTGGAATAAAGAAGATCCGTAGGGGGGTCGGAGTTCTGGCGTTGGGTGCCGGGCTTGCTTTCCTGGGCGGGTGTGACGCGGTGGATAAGCTCCTGGTGGTATCCAACCCGTCCCAGCTCCAGGAAGCGTCCGCGAACAACCCGGCTCTGATCCCCATCTTGGTGAACTCCGTGGAAGGTTCCATGGTGGACCTGTACGACTACCGAATCGTATGGATCGGCAGCATGTTCACCGACGAGCAGATCACAGGGGTGAACTGGGAGCAGACCGCCCGGTTGAGCCAGCGTATCGTCCAGTTCGATGAGGGCGACGCAGACGGGATGTTCTCCGACATCCACGACCTGAGAGCCATGGCCGACAGTGTGGTAGGCCGGTTCAAGGGCGGGTTGCTGGAGAACGCAAACTCCGACTGGCGGACGGCGTACGCACAGGCATACGCCGGATACGCCTACATCTTCCTGGGCGACATGATGTGTGAGACCACCATCAACGTGGGCGAGACCATCTACCAGTCCCAGGAGATGTACCAGTTTGCAGTCGAGCGCTTCACCGATGCTATCGCCATCGCCGGCGCCGCCGGGGATGCCGACATCCAGAACCTGGCCAGGGCTGGGTTGGCCAGAGCCCATCTCAACATGGGCAACTACGCCGACGTCGTCAGTGTCGGTTCTCAGGTGCCTCCGGGCTTCGAGTGGTGGATTCAGTATGCCCCGGTCGGTGATGAAGCACCGCAGAACAACATGTGGTCCAACATCTCCGGGCAGAATCACCGTATCGGCGTGCACCCGCACTTCCTGGCCGGCGGCCCGGACAACTTCTTGCAGAACGACCTGGAACCGTTCCTGACGGATCCCCGGGTCCAGCACTACCCCTACTGGCGGACCGGGCACAACGCCCTCAGCCCCCTCTACACGCCTTATGCGGGGCTCCGCTATAGCAGCTACAACGGTCAGACCATCGCCTCTGGCGGCTCGCCTGGTGTCTTCGAGGCCGACGATGACATTCTCATCGCCGACTACCTGTCGGTTCGGCATGATATGTGGGAGGCCATCAATGCCCAGGGCAGCGATGCCGCTGGCGTATTGGCGTTCGTGAACGAGCGTCGGGCGGTTGGAAACCAGGATCCGGTAGATCTTTCCGGGTCCGACCTCACCATGGAGCTCAGAGATCAGCGCGGGAGAGATCTCTTCCTGGGTGGTTTCCGCATGGGCGACCTCCGCCGTTGGCTCCGTGGTGGATCGGACATGTTCCCGGCGGGAACCCATCCCACCGAGGAGTGGGGCCCCTATGGCAACGCCACCTGTTATCCAATGCCGGTGGAGGAGTACGAGGGTAACCCGAACATCAACAAGCCGGGTTGATGAGCCGGTGATGGTTCGGCGATAGTACCCGCTGAACCGGGAATCTTATCACGGAGCCCTCGGGCTTCGGAGCAAGAGCGGGGGGTGGCCAGTCGGTCACCCCCCGTAGTTTTTTCGTTGCGAAGACAGCTGCTTACCCGGATATTCTGACCTTCGCCCAAACAACTTTCGAAGGAGTTCTCCTTTTGAGATCCCACCATCTCAGAGGCCTGCCAGCCTCGCTGCAGCGAGCACGAATCCACCAGCCTTTTCGGATGGCGACCTCCATCCTCTTCTCTCTTCTTATCCTCTCTCTAGCCCTCCCGGCGCCGGGCTCCGGCCAGGACGACGAGGATTGGGACGTAACCCAAGCCAGGGGGGACACTCGAGAAATCGACTTTGTGACAGATGAGGGCACTTGGCTTTCCTTGGATATCTCCCCCGATGGACGATGGCTGGTCATGGACCTGTTGGGGCATATCTACCGGGTTCCCGCCGAGGGCGGGGAAGCCGAGGTGCTTACGCAGGAATCAGGGGTGGCGGTGAACTATCACCCCCGCTACTCCCCGGATGGCAGTTACATCGCCTTCATCAGTGACCGGAAGGGACAGACGAACCTTTGGGTCATGGGGGCCGATGGGTCGGACCCCACGGCTGTCTTCCATGATCTGGGTGCCCGGGCCTCCATCCCATCCTGGACTCCCGACTCGGAATACATCGTAGTGCGACGGCAATCTTCTGGCCCCGGTTCCTCAGGCGGGTCGGGCCTTTGGATGTACCACCGCCAGGGAGGCGACGGCGTCGAGCTACTGAACGATGGAAGTGCTACCTGGCCCTCGGTATCGCCTGACGGTGCCCACGTCTACTTCGAACACCGGAGTGGGAACGACGCCTTCCAGGGCGACTACCAGATCCGGCGGTTGGAGATGGCCACCGGAGAAGTCGTGGATATCACCGCGGGGAAAGCCGAAGGGGCCGCCGCGGGGCGGCTCAGCAGTGGAGGGGCCTTCGGGCCCGAGATCTCCCCGGACGGGCGATGGTTGGCCTTCGGACGGATGATCCCCGATGGGACCATCTCCTTCAAGGGTCACCGATACGGCCCCCGGACAGCCCTCTGGCTTCGGGATATGGAAACCGGATCGGAACGCCTGCTCATGGATCCCATTTCCCAGGTTATCGAAAGCGGCTCGAAGGTCCTACGGAGCCTGCCGGGATACAGTTGGGCACCGAACGGAGAATCCATCATCCTGTCTCAGGGTGGTCAGATCAGGCGTGTGGACATCGAGACCGGAGATGTCTCCACGGTCCCGTTCAGCGCCCGGGTACGGCGAACCATCTCCGGAATGGCGTACGGTGCGTTCCGTATTACCGACGAGCCGTTTCGGGCCCGTTTTCTGAGGTGGCACACCGCCTCTCCGGATGGTCGAACGGTCGCCTTCCAGGCCGTGGGGCGCATCTGGACGGTAGCAGCATCGGGAGGGACCCCACGGCGTTTGACCACGGACCTGATGAGCGGCCAGGAGTTCGCACCCACCTGGTCACCTGACGGGCAGTGGATCGCCTATACGACCTGGGACGACCTGGAGGGCGGACACCTGTGGAAGATCAGCGCCGCAGGGGGCGACCCAATTCGCCTCACAGCCCAGGCCGGCGAATATGTACACCCCTCCTGGAGTTGGGATGGGTCCGAGCTGGTGGTGCTGAACGGTTCGGGAGCGACCCAGCGGGGCCGAACGTTCACCCATAACCCCTGGTGGGATGTCGCACGAATCTCAGCCGGCGGCGGTTCCCTGAGCCAGGTAGCCAGAGTCGCTCTACCGGCAGGAATGAACCCCTCCTCCGTGGCTCGACGTGCCATCTTCCACCCCACCTTCGGCCCTGAGGGCCGGATCTTCTGGCCAGAGTTTCAGACCGGAGACCAGGGCATGGAAACGGTGCTGGTGAGCGTCCGTTCCGACGGCCTGGACAGAAGGGAGCACATGATCCTTCCCCACGCCGACGAAGCCGCCCCTTCCCCAGACGGGAAATGGGTGGCGTTCCAGGAGGGGGACAACGTCTTTCTGACGCCCTTCCCGTACGACGGAACAGGCGAAGAGCCCCTGAGAGTGAACAAGAGGAACGGGAAGCTTCCGGTCCACCCGCTCACCACGGAGGGTGGAATGTTCCCGCGCTGGCGTGACGCCGAATCGGTGGAGTTCGGGAGCGCCACACGGTACTTCGTTCACTCCGTGTCCACCGAGTCCACTGACACGGTGGACATCACCCTCATGGTGCCCAGAGACATCCCGGAAGGGAGTATGGCCTTTACCGGAGCCAGAATCGTGACTCTGGAGGGGGATGAAGTCATCACTGACGGAACCCTCGTGGTGGAGGGGAGCCGTATTGCCTGCGTCGGAGCATGCTCCACCGAAGGGGTTGACCGAATCGTAGACGCCGCGGGGAAGACCATCATCCCCGGGTTCGTGGACATGCATTCCCACCACTATCGGGAGCATCGGGGATACCGACCTCTTCGGGACTACGAGGCAGGAATGTACCTGGCATATGGGGTGACCACCGGCTTGGACAACTCCATGTGGTCCCAGAACATCTTTCCTACGGCCGAGCTCATCGATGCCGGCCTCATGATCGGTCCACGGACCTATTCCACCGGAGACCCCCTCTATGGGTTCGGCGATGCGGCGCGGCAGAACAACCTGACCAGCTATGAACAGACGGATCAGGACGTCAAACGACTGAAATCGTGGGGAGTGACCTCGCTGAAGCAATACATGCAACCCAGGCGAGACCAGCGGCAGTGGGTTTCAGACGTGGCCCGGCGAGAAAAGCTCATGGTGACGGCCGAAGGAGGCGACCTGTTCTTCAATCTGGGGATGATGATGGACGGCCAGACCGGGTGGGAACACCCCCTGAGCTACGTTCCCCTTTATTCCGACGTGGCCAGGTTCTTCGGCAATGCCGGCACTTTCTATTCTCCGACCTTCGTGGTGGCAGGGCCCGGACCATGGAATATCGAATACTGGTTCGCCGAATCGGATGTCTGGAAGGAAGAGAAACAACGACGGTGGATGCCCTGGAGAATGACGGCCGGCCATCTGCGGCGGCGGGTCCTCAGGCCGGAAACCGACTACTCCTTCCCCCTCATCGCCCAGGGTATGGCCGACATCATCGCCGAAGGTGGATACGGGGCCATCGGTTCACATGGGGAGCACCATGGTCCGGATGCTCACTGGGAGGTCTGGATGGCCGCCTCGGCTCTGGGCCCTCTGGAGGCCCTTCGTGTGGCCTCTCTACACGGAGCCACCTTTCTCGGCGCCCAGGAGGACATTGGCTCAATCGTCGAAGGGAAGCTGGCCGACCTCATCATCCTGAACACCAACCCCCTGGAGGACATCCAGAATACCGCGGATATGCTTTTCGTCATGAAAGGCGGAGTCCTTTACGACGCGGACACACTGGACGAGATCTGGCCCAGGCAGCAGCCCTTCGGTCCGTACTACTGGGTAGACGAGAATGCCACCCGCCAGGATAACCGTCCTGTCGATTGGTGGAACCGGGGAGGGGAGTAGTCCGGGAGTCCATCGAGACCGAAAGGGGCCCGGGCCCTACACGAGGCCTCCCAACCCTAGGGAGGCCTCGTTTTACAGGGATTCCAGAAACCGAATGAGATAGTACCGGTCTATTTCTGAAAGCCTCCGGAAAGCCTCCCGAACCCCTTGGGCCTCGCCCCCGTGCCGTAGGATCGCCTCTTCGATGGAGGTGGCTTCGCCACTGTGGAGGAAAAGAGACCGGTGGCCGAGCCCCATGAGGATCCCCGTTCTGAACTCGGTGGGAGAGGCATCGGGCCCACACACCCCTGCCACCTCCGGGCCCAGATCGTGGAGCAGAAAGTCGGAGTAGAAGGCGACGGTTTTTTCGGAAAGGGCCCGAACCTCGCCTACACCCGTCTCAATGGCTGGGATATGGCACGAAGCACATCCAACGTCTCCGAAGAGGATCTCCCCCCGCTCTACCTGCTCCATCGCCTGGGCATCTGACGGAAGCCGACGCGCCAATGGAGCCAGAAAGCGCACGAAATCCGCCACCAACTCTAGTGTTTCGTCCCTTATTTCCGGGTCCGCGACAGGATCGGTGCCTTCAGGGAGATCCCCACCATTCAGCCTCTCCGGACCCGGATGAACGGAGCTGGTCAGCCCCATCTCCAGGAGGAAAGCACCCGCGTTGAAATCGGCAATGGAGGCAAAGTCGCCCTTCCTCCCGAATCGCCCAACCCGCCCATCAGAGGTGAGGGCGACCCTGCCGGAAATCCCATCCCCATCCAGATCTTCCGGGTCTTCCAGAGCCCGAAGCGTTTCCTCAGGGATGCCTTCAGCCAATCCCAGGCCAAAGAGGAAGGGGACCACAAACCGGGCTACCTCCGTAGCTTGGGCCGGGACTTCCTCTTCCTCGATTCCATGGGCCTGGAGAACCGATGTGGCACGGGTCCTGACGTTCTCACCTCCAAAGGCAACCAGAAGATCACATCCCGTCGAGGCGGAGTATCTGGTCGCCTTGGTAACAAACTGATCTCCGGTCCCTCCCGGCGCCGGATCGGTGTGGCAAGCGCTACACTGGTTCTCGTTGAAAAGGGGACCCATCCCTTCTTCGGGGGTAAATACTCTGTTGAAAAGAGCCTCCCCCTCTTGGAAGCGCACCCGCTCATTCGGGGAAAGTCCGGGCAATGGATCTCCAGGAGTCCCGGAGATGGCGCTGGGATTGCTCTTAGGCTCGGCGCAGCCCCCCAATACCAGGATCAGGAACCAGGGTTGAAAGGGGCGGATTCTAGATACGTACCGTTTGTTGGTCATAGATAACGATGAATAGTCGTGTGGAGACCGGGAGTTCCGAGGCCTCCCCCGAGCACTGTCAAGACAACACGAAAAACCGGGAATTCGATCATGTTAGAACGTTTGTCGGCAGCACCGATAACCTACCTGCGGACTGGGGTCTTGGCACTTCTGGTTCTGAGCACGGGAGCCTGCAACATCTTCGAAACGGAAGACGAGATTGCCGACGAAGCCAGGGTCCTGATCGAGGGAACCAGCCCCGTCCCCCTCCAACTCATCACTTCCACCCGTTTTGAGCGTACGTACAACGATGACGGGGATGCCGTCACAATTCTCCTCGTTTCAGATACCGCAATGATCGAACTGGGGACAGCCTTCGACGAGGTCTACCCGGTGAAGCCGGACCTGGGGTTTTTCGTCCGCCTCAGAAATCTGGAAGCGGACCCGGCCACCGTCTCCATGCGAGTCTACTTCGATGGGGAGTTGAACTATGACCAACGGAACGTGAGCCTGAGCGACGCCTCGTTGGAGTTCAGCTTTATCTTCTCGAACTTCAACACCATCGGTTGAGACAGGGTCGATTCGTCACTGGGTGAATCCCGAGGGGGCCGGTCAATCGACCGGCCCCCTCGTTTTTTCCCCCGTACCCCATCCCGGGATCCTTCCCGAGTTCACTTCAAAGAACGATCAGCCCCCAAAAGCGGTCATGTATTCCCGCCAGACCGCGATGAAGGCGTAGACCGCAGCAAAGAGAATGACCGGCGGCAGGACCCATCGAATGGTCGCCATGAGGGATGGAACGAGGCGATCGAACTTCTCAGTGGCGCCTTTCTTCAATTCTTCAGACGCCCCCACCGCTACCCATCCTACGAAGATGGCCATGAAGAAGGCCCCCAGGGCAAGGAGTGCCTCAGCCAACCTGTCCATCACTCCCAGGAAATCCAGGGAAAGGGCAGGAAGGAGACCCAGGATGGCAATGAGGATCCCACCGACGACGGATGCTGTCCGCCTGGGGACCTTCGTCTCATCGATGACCGATGCCGTCACCACTTCCAGAAGAGACACTGCCGATGTTACCGCCCCCACCATGAGAGCCAGGAAGAAGAGACAGCCGATGACCCGGCCGGCAGGCCCCATCTCCACGAAGGCGCCCGGCAGAGCGATAAAGAGGGCCCCAACGGTGCTCTCCCCCACATCACCCTGAATCCCAAGTGCGAAAACCACGGGGAAAACCACGAGTCCCGCTACGAAAGCCACCCCGAAGTCCGAGAAGGAGATGACTACGGCTTCCCGATTCAGGTTGGTATCATCCGGAAGGTATGAGGAGAAGGTGAGCATGCACCCCATGCCCAGGCTCAGCGAGTAAAAAGCCTGCCCGGCTGCCTGTGCCAGGATATACGGATCCAGAAGCTCGGAGATGGAGGGGCGCAGATAGAAGGCATACCCCTCCACGGCACCATCCAGAGTAAAGGCCCAGATGGCCAGAAGGATCAGGATTCCGAAGAGCGTCGGCATGAGGACGAGAGCGGCCCGCTCGATGCCCTTCTGAACGCCCATGCTTACGATGAAGACCGTGGTGGCCATGATCCCCAAATGGAACCAGACCGGGGCGATCCCCGATGTCACCTCTCCAAAACGGGCTGCTGAATCTGGGGCGAAGCCCGACACGAATCCGTCCACCGCGTACCGAACCACCCAACCGGCGATAACGGAATAGTAGGCCAGAATCAGGAAGCCGGTGAAGACGTACATCCACCCCAAAAGGGACCAACTACCACCGCCGAGCTTTCGGAGGGCTCCAATGGGAGCCAGGCGGGATCCCCGCCCAACCGAGAACTCCGAAAGCATGAGCGGGATCCCGATAGCCAGCGTGAGGATGATGTACAGAAAGACGAAGGCCGCGCCTCCACCCTCGGCGGCCACGTAGGGGAAACGCCACATATTCCCCAACCCCACTGCGCTCCCCACCGCTGCGAGGATGAACCCTACCCGGGTGTTGAAATACTCCCGCTGGCCGCCCTGGTTTTGCTGCATGTCACCCTCGGTTTCCGAAACGGTGGTTTGAGACCCGACCGGCAGGGGCCGATAAACCTATGGGCCCTAATGCCTTGGAGATCCGCCAATAGAGGGGAACCAGGGAGTAGCGTCAAGGACGCTCCCTCCCTTCAGCCCCCTAGCCGGGAAGCCCCCACCTGGGGAAGAGGTTTTCCTGCTCCCCCGCCAAGTTCAGCGGATCTGCAGGCGACGAACCACCACGCTGGGCACGTCGAGTTCATCACTTTCGATGTAGGCTGCTACTCCACCAGGACCGAAGGCGTCTGGGATCTCCAACTCCCCGGGGGGAATGGTGCCGAGATACTCCCCGGCCCCGGAGATCACATCCACCGGCCCGGCCTCGCCTACCCGTGGTCCTGCTCGGCCCAACCAGATCCGCCCTTCTCGGTCAACGGCCATTCCGGAGATCACCGGTATCTCGGTTCCAAACTGCATGGCATTGATCCGGTCCTCGATCATCTGCCTGGCCTGGTCCGAGGCCATCCGACTGGTGCCCTCCGAGGTCTGCATCACGATGGTCGGTCCACCGGACGCTTCCATCCGCTCCAGGGCTCGGCGCCGCTCCATCTCCTGATCCCGGCGAGTCACAGGACGGGGGGTCAACGGTCGTCTTATCGTACGCCGATGTGAACCATCGGCAGCCAGGAGCTTGATCTCATAGGTAGAGGAATCGGCTACGGCGATCTCTCCGGTGGGAAGCACCCCCACCCGAAGAGCAGGGTCGAAGGCTCGCATTGGAGGGGCCTGGATTGAGAGCCCCGCCCCGCCCGTCCTCTCCATCCGGCTCTGGGCAACCGGATTCCAACCCTCATAGATGAGCTCGCTCTCCACCTGATCGGTCAAGGAGAAGACATAGAGGGCTCTGGTGGAGGGGATCTCCGGCTCCCCGTCGGGGCCCATTCGAATACTCAAACGTCCATCTTCCGACTGCACCATCCGCCCATCTGGATGGACGAAGAGGGTTCCGGTAGGGATGACCTCGAACTCTCCCCCACCACCCAGGGGTACCGTGGTCTTGAACTTCCCATTCGGATGGAAGACTACAAACCCCTGATTCCCGAAATCGAAAACTCTGACCTCCCCCTCCGGGGTGACTGCCAGCCCCATGGGCATCCCAAACTCACCGGGTCCTCCACCCTTCCGACCCATCTCGGCCAAGAACCGACCCTGGGGATCCACCTTCACGACCCTGAAATTCTCGGCGTCCAGGATGTAGAGATTCCCCTGGCCATCGAAGGCCACACCTGCCACCCTGGAGAAGGATTCCCAATCCGCCCCGGAGATGGAGCCCACAGAGAAGTTCTCTGTCGTCTCCACCACCAGGGGTCGGTCACGATCCGGGAGCTCCGCCACGGACTGCCCCCCCAGCCCGAATGGAAAGAGAAAAAGGACAGGAACAGCCCATGGAAGGGGGGCACCGCGTCTGAGAAAACCCATGTCCGAAGTCCTCCATAAGGTTGATGTGCTTTACCACCTGCAGCCATACTCCCTGAACAGACGCGACAGCCCTCCTTCACTGTTGCCCGAGACGAGGAGCAGATCCTGCGTTATCAAGCCGTAAGCCTGGCCGAAAAGCTCGCCCAAATTCCCGACTACTGGAACCCGCATGTCGTCGGAGAGCTGAACGGGCAACAGGTGAAGCTCGCCAAACTCAAGGGTGAGTTCATCTGGCACCACCACCAGAACGAAGATGAACTCTTTCTCGTAGTGGCCGGTACTCTCCGCATTGAATTCCGAGACGGGGAGGTGAAATTGGACCCCGGAGAATTCTTCATCGTGCCCCGGGGTGTTGAACATAGGCCCGTCGCAGAAGAAGAGGTTCACCTGCTGATGTTCGAGCCAACCTCGACCTTGAACACAGGGAACGTTCGCAACGAAAGGACCGTTTCCGATCCGGAACGAATCTGATCCTATGGAACCCACGCCATTCCGACCCGATCCCCGACTCTTTCCCTTTGAATCCCGTTGGCTCGAAACCGAAAACTGGAAGGTCCACTATATCGATGAAGGCCAGGGGCCCCCGATCCTCTTTCTCCACGGGAATCCCACCTGGAGTTTCCTCTACCGAGGGATCATCATCCGGTTGAAGAAGCACTTCCGATGCATCGCCCTGGATTACCCGGGATTTGGACTCTCCCCCAGCCCTACGGTTTACCGAAACACCCCGGAAGAACACGCTGGTGTGGTTCGGAAGGCCGTCCAGATCCTGGATCTGCGCGGCCTGACGGTCATGGGCCACGACTGGGGCGGACCCATCGGGATGGAGTTGGCCCTTCAGGAAACCGAACGGATTCGGGCGTTGGTGATGGGCAACACATGGTACTGGCCCACCGTTGCCCTCCACCTGAAGGCTTTCAGCTGGGCCCTCTCTACCGGGTACATGCAAGGGCTTGTGTTAAAGCGGAACCTGATCGTCGATCGCCTCATTCCCGTGGGGGTAAAGCACCGGCTTGCACCAGAGGTCCTGGAGCACTACCGGGGTCCTTTCCCAACGGTGGACCGACGGGCTGGTCCGGCGGAACTGGTGCGGCAACTGACACTATCGTCCAACTGGCTGGCCCAGATCGAAACGGGGGTCCGCCAGCGCCTGGGCCACCTCCCCCTCCTCCTCACCTGGGGCATCGAAGATCTGGCTTTTACACCAGCCTTCATGGACACCTTTCGGAAAGACTTCCCCGAAACCCGAGCTGTTCGCCTCGAGGCGAAACACTTCATCCAGGAAGATGCACCGGGAGAGGTGAGCCGGGCGATCCAGGAATTCTTGAAGAATGAATGAGCTGTTGTTGTGGTTCGGAAATCAGGCTGCCACTCGGCGACAACCGCATCCTACAGACCATTGAGGGTCCGCCTCGAAGTAGCCAACCGCCTTACCGGGCCAGGGCCCCAGCGTCGGGGAGGAAGAAGATCTCCCCGTAGCAGGCCTCTGCCGAGGACTGGGTATCGTCGGCATCGGTCATGATTCCTACGCTGTGAATGGCCGGAGGCTCGTCACCAAAGGCCTCCCGAAAATCGGCCCGGAAATTCCTCTCTTCCGTCACCCAGGCACCCGCTTCGTCCAATCCACTTCGGAGGACGATCACCGCAGCCTGGTCTGAATATGCGCTGAGGGCCAACGTCCCCACCGGGGACTGGTTTCCCCACACATATACCACCGCTTTTCCCGGAGCCTCTCCTCCGAAGCGGCGATTGGCAAACCTCTGCTTGAGGCGGTGGAAAGGCCCGGCTTTTGACGGCTCGAAGCGGAAGTTCACATAGACCCGGGCTGCAAAGTCGTCCCCTTCTTTTCGGGTCAGGTCCCCACCCGCAACGGGACCGCGCACCCACCACCTCCACCCAAGCCGGGCCGCGGAATCGTAACCGTCGGGTAGGAGGTAGATGAGGGCCGATCCGGCGCCTTTCGCCTGGGCACGCAGACACCGGGTCCCGGCCAGAGAATCGGGCTGGTAGATGGTTTCCCCTCGGTCCCCGCCGAAGACCACAGGCGAGCCATACCGTATCGGGCGTGGAAGGAAAGGCTACCAAAGGGAAAGGCGGGCCGGAGGATGTAACGCTGGGTTCAGGCGCCCAACCCCAAGACCCAAGAAATGCGCCAAAAAGAAGGAGAATCATCCCGGTCGGTCTCCCCCATTGGCTTCCAGACCTTCCCTCCGGGTTCTGGATCGCTCGGTGTCTTGCGCCTCCGGAGACTGGTAAAGGAGCACCTTCACCTTTTCCAGCGTAACAAGACCGCTGCCAATGAGGTCGTCGAGCTCCGGGATTACCTCCTGAAGCTTCTCCTCCCGGGCCACCACCTCCACGACCAGTGGCAACTCCACCGCCAACCGGAGGACACGATCGGTGTGAAGCTTCGCGCTGGCGCCAAAGCCGGCAATGCCTCTGAGGACCGTGGCTCCGGAAAACCCCCGTTCACGAAGGAGGAGAAGGAGGCCCATATAGAGTGGCTTGCCCTTGTAGGGGCCTGTTTTCACGCGGTCTCCCTCCCCTATGAAGATCCGCATCAAGGTACGCTCGCCACGGTACTTGTGGGCCATGATCTTATCCCCTGGCGTGGAGTAGGAAAGAGCCCAAACCCAGCCCAGCCGCGACCCCCAGGAGCCCCAGGATCAGGCTTCCGCCAACATAAAGACCACCTCTTCCCCACTCCCCACCCCCGAGAAGAACGATGGCCTCGTAGGAAAAAGTGCTGAACGTCGTAAACGCACCGAGGAATCCGATGGTGACCAAAGCCCGGGCACCGGGGGAAAGAGCGAGTCCCTCGAGGAGAAAGAAGGAGAGGCCCAGGAGGAATGAGCCCACCACATTCACCACCAGCGTTCCCATGGGGAAGGAAGTGGTCAAGAACCCCTGTACCCACCCACTGAGGCCGTAACGGGCAACAGCACCCAC
>CBDUAX010000018.1:0-20372 GCA_965365235.1 uncultured bacterium | reverse complement strand
CGGTGGGTGGACTGAGCATACTGAACCTGCTTTACGAACAAGTCCACATTGTCCGCATGACACTGGGTGCAGTTTTCATTGGCATCCTGCCCCGCTGGGCCGACCGGTCCTTGTGGACCCGCAGGACCCGCTGCACCCGCAGCACCCGCCGGGCCGGCCGGGCCGGCCGGTCCTTCGCACGCCGTCGCCAAGGGGAGCAGGAAGACCGCTGCGGCGAGCACTACAGTACTCCTCCTCATCTTCACCTTCCTCCAGTTCAGGAAACGAGAATGTGGTCCAAACAAGCGATTATTCATACGCTGGACCCCTTAAAGGCCGACTCCGATAAGTCTCTTTAGGCTTATACAGAGTCGTTGTTTAAGTAACTTGGTTTTCTATCCTCGAACATCATACATCCCCGCCAGAGATTTCGCCAGAGTATAAAACCATTCTTTCCAGAATCCGTCTATTAACTGAGAAGGAAAACCAAGCAATCCCGGATATCGAAGGGATGAAACCAATAAACCCGATAGATCCCCACTCTCTTCAAAGCTCCAGATCCGGAAAGGGGTCCGATGCGACCGGTAGACAACCCCTTCGAAGCGGTGGGAAGGTGAGTGCCCTTCGGAGCCGTGATCGGTCCTCCGGACCACTCCTCAAGCCGGGCATGCGGACCCCGGCCAGGGGCGCCTCCCGGGCGGCACCCAGAAGATCCGAACAGATCCCTTGGACAAGGGAGAGGTTCACTAGCAGATTTGAATAGTGAACCATGATCCATAACCCGACCCCTCGGTGCCCCATGATCCGTAACGTCCTCTCCCTCCTCCTGGGCCTCGGGCTTCTGAGTAGCGGCCCGGCTCTAGCTCAGGAAAGCCTGGCCTTTCGAGTCGTCCCCCGGTTCGGGCTCTTGAGCCCCGACGACTATTTCTACGAGGAGTTCGCCAACTTCGCCGACGACGAGCCGACGGAGTGGACCACCGGTGCCTTCGGGAGAGCCGCCTACGTAGGCCTCGGAGTGGAGGTCGGGTGGGAAGAGCGGGGGATCTTCTTTCGCGGAGAGGCGGGAAGGTCCTTCGAGGGGTGGCTATTCGCCACCCATGGTCTCGTGCGACCCCGGGTTCTCTTCGATCCTCCAGAGATCGTGAATACCTATCTGGACGTGCCGGCGTCCATCACCTTCGCCACCGCCCAGTTGGTCTTCCCGGCTCGGTTCACCCTCTGGGGGATCAATCCCTACTTCTTGGTTGGGGGAGGGGGGAAGTGGTACCAGTTCGACGATCCCACCGAGCCCAACACGGTGGAGGCCATCCTCCCGTCCGACGGGTTCACTGCCACTGCCGACTTCGGGGCAGGGATCTTCCTCGACATCTGGAGGCTCACCTTCGACCTCCAGGCCCGCGACGCCCTAAACCGCTACTGGGGGAAATACCAGAACGACCTGGTGTTCTCAGGGGGATTGGTCTGGCAGGTCCGGTGAGGGCATAGGGCTACCTCCGGAGATCAGCCTCCTGGAGCAATGGTGCGAGGGTAGTCGTTCACACCTTCCAGGCACCAGGAGATAAAGTCCCGAAGGTCCTGGTTGGACCCCTCCAGGTCCTCCTGCCGCAGGTACATCATGTGGCCACTTTCGTACCAGCGGAGCCGGAACCGATCCCGGAACTCCCCTCCGGGTTGGATATGGGAGATGGTGTAGACAGCGCTGAAGTAGTCCGTAGCCGCGTCGAAGTACCCGCCCTGGATGAGGACCTTCATATAGGGATTGTCCCGCATGGCCTCACGGAGCATCTCCCCCGTGTTCACTCCGTCGTCCCGATTCCAGGGGCGCACAGGGCCCCAGATGTTGTACTTCACGTCAGGATCGTACCCGAGCTCCTGGCGCAGATAGACATTCACCGCGTTTCCGAAAGGACCGTTCCAGTCCGCGATGGCCGGGTCGTACTCCGGGGTTTCCCCGGCCGCGTCCTTGTCCACACCCACGTACCGCGAGTCGAGACGTCCCACCGTCAGCCGCTGATCTCTCAACAGCTCCTTCCAGAACCGTCGTGTATCCATCCGAAGGTTGGCCGAGAGGACGTACTCCGGATCCACACCGGTGTACCCGGCGACCCGGCTGGCCATCTCTCTGCGTTCGCCATCGGAGAGACGATCGCCTTTCACCAGGGCCTGGAGGTAGTCGGAGAGGGAGAAAGCCTCTACCTCGTCCAGGAACTCCCGGAGGGGGCGGGCCTGCTGGTCCGGCGCCAGCTGGCGATGATACCAGGCCGTGGCTGCCAACTGGGAGAGGGTGGTGGCGTAGCGCACATCGGGTCCACGATCCACATCCAGACCTGTCATGGAGACCAGGATGACGCCGTTCAGGTAGATCTGATGAGCGTCCACCAGGTGACCGGCGAGACCCGAGGCCCGGGTGGTCCCATAGCTTTCCCCGATGAGGAATTTCGGAGAGGCCCAACGGTCCTTTCGCAGGATGAAGAGGCGAATGAACTCCCCCACACTCTCGATGTCGGAGAGGGTCCCGTGGTATTTGTGCTCCTCTTCACCCTCCACCATCCGGCTGAATCCTGTTGCGATGGGATCGATATAGACGATATCGGCCACATCGAGGATGGAGTGAGGGTTGTCCTCCAATCCTACCGGGGGCATCAATGCAAAGCCCTCCTCGTCGTACTGGACCCGGCGAGGTCCTGTGTACCCCATGTGCATCCAGACGGAAGCCGTCCCGGGACCGCCGTTGAAGGAGAACACCATGGGTCGGGCCTGGCTATCGGGCGAGTCGTCCCTCTTGTAGTAGATGTAGAACATCTGGGCCATGACCTTCCCATTCTCGCGAATGGGTAGGGTGCCGGCCTCGGCCGTGTACTGAACCGTTTCGCCCCGTATGGTCGCCGTGTGTTGTGTGACGACAGGGTCTTCCGGTAGGAGCTCCAGTTCCTGGCCCGAGAGCTCTGGCTTCGGGAGCAATCCCGCCAGGAGAATCAGACCCAAGGTAGCCGGAATGGAGGAATTCTTGGGGTAGGGCGTGCTCATGATCTACCTTCCATGAGAATCGATTGACGGAATCATCTTTGAGGCACGGTAGGGCCGGAACCGCACCGGGGCAATTGCGGATTCCAACATTGGTCTTTGACGGGGAGTCAGATCCCTGAAGGCGAGATGGGAAGAAGAATGGATGCACAAAAAGAAGCCTTCCGGAGAACCTTCGGCGGGGAGGATCCGACTCACTTCTCCAGAGCCCCGGGACGAGTCAACCTGATCGGTGAACACACGGACTACAACGGCCTTCCGGTCTTCCCCATGGCTCTCCGGCAAGAGGTGAATATCGTATTCCGGCCACGGGATGACGACACCGTTCGTTTTGCCAATATCGATCCCGAATTCCAACCGAGAACCTTCACCATCTCGAAGACGATGGAGAAGGGCCCACCAGGGGATTGGGGGAACTACCTCAAAGCCCCATTCCAGGAGCTGGTGGGGAAGCTCGGTCCCCTGAAGGGGATGGACGCTCTCCTCTCTTCCTCCATTCCCGTTGCAGCCGGCCTTTCCTCTTCATCCGCCCTGGTCATCGCCGTGGGCAAGGCCCTTCTCTATGCCAACGAAATGGAAGCGCCCGTGTTGGAGCTGGCGGAGGAGATGGCCGCCGCCGAGCGCTACACAGGGACCCAAGGAGGGGGGATGGACCAGGCCATCTCTCTCGGGGCTTTGCCTGGGCACGCATCCCGCATCGAATTCGATCCTCTTTCCCTCCATCAATGTCCCGTCCCGGAAGGATGGAACTTTGTCGTTGGGCACACCCTGGTCAGGGCGGAGAAATCAGGCGGGGCCCAGCTGGCGTACAACCGCCGGAGGGAGGAGTGCGACGAAGGGTTGGAGGAGATGAGCGGGGTATTGTCCCCTCCGGGCCAGGAAGCAGGCGATCCCGAGGCCGATCCTGAGGAAGAGAACGACACCTACTCCCTGACCTACAAGGAGTTGCTCTCCGAACACCCAATCGAGCCACTGGTGACGCTGGTTGAGGACAGGCTCCGATCCCCGATTCGGGAACGCGTCCGCCATGTTCTGACGGAAGGCACCCGGGTTTATGCCGCCGAAAAGGCCATGCGGGAGAAGGACCTCCTCACCTTCGGTCTCCTCATGGACGCCTCCCACGAGAGCCTTCGGGCAGACTACGAGGTCAGCTCGCCCGAGTTGGATCGGCTGGTGGGGCTCGCAAGAGAGGGGGGGGCGGCCGGAGCCCGCCTGACCGGAGCCGGCTTCGGGGGGTGTATCGTCGCCCTGGCCGACGATGGGCACCTGGAAGGCGTCCTGGACGCCATGAAGGGCTACTACGCAGAAGAAGGATTCACAGGAAGCCTCACCGATGTCCTCTTCAGGGCTGAGCCATCCGGGGGAGCCAGCGTCTCGATTCTCTGAACCCCAATACCCCGTCGCCCCGACCCTGTAGGCCCCGAGCCAAAAACCGCATCGGGACCCGGGCCGCGGGCGATGGTGACCCGGACGAGATCGACGAGGAGAGCCCCCTCCTCGTTGCATCCTTCGGCCGGTTGGGACACGGAGGCCCTGATCCAGGGATACGGATGTTCTGGCCCCAGGCCTCGAAGGAAACGGTTGGGGGGTCACGGGAGTAGGCTTTACCTTGGAAAAGCGAACAAGAACTTCTTTTTGAACAAGGGAAGGGCAGTGACCCCGCCACCACTCTCCATGCCGGACCTGGAATCGGATGCTCGACACTATGCACGGCTGACCCGCCAGGTGGCACGGGCGTTGATACGGCCCGTGGGTCTCGCTCTCTCCATCCTGTACGCGGTTTTCTCCACGGCTCACCTGATCGTCCTCGAAGGGGTTGCCGCAACCATCCTTTCTTCCTTGGCCTTGGCCTCAGCGGTTTTCTATCTGGTCTCGGCCATGAGCTTCAACACCCGCTGGGTTCGTCAGAATACCCAGCTGCTTGTGGCAGGGTATTCCTTCGTCGCCCTCTTCAACTCCCTCGTCCACCTCTTCTTGACGGGGAGCCCGGCTGAGACCATCAACGTCGCTCTGGTGTTCATCGGTGTGGGCGCACTCATCTTCCACACTTCCACGCTTATTGCGGTCCTGGGCGTCGGAATTGTCAGCTGGGTAGCCATCGGAACGTATTGGGGGTTTTCGGATCCCTATTGGGTCCACTACGCCTTCGCCCTGGTTTCCACCTCGGTCCTCTCGGTATTGATCTACCAGGGCAGAGTGTATTTCATCCGTCAAACGGCGCGCCTGGAGTCTGAAGGCCGGGAGCGGGAGCTCCGTTTGAAAGCAACCAAGCGGCGGTATGAGGAGTTGTTTTCTGCCGGGCCAGGGATGATCTGCGTCCACGATCTCGCCGGCAACATCCTGGACGCCAACAAGGTCGGCGCCCAAGCCATCGGAATTCCCCGAGATCGACTCGTGGGGATGAACATCGGTCCCTTCATCCTGAACACGAACCGACAGGTGCCCAACCGGTATCTGGAGGAACTGGCCAGGGAGGGTACCTCCAGCGGCATCGTTTCGGTTAAAGGACCTGACGGTCGGGTCAAACAGTGGAAATACCGAAGCACCCTCTTCACCAATGTGAAGGGTGGGGATCATGTGGTTGCCGCCGCCCTGGACGTCACTGAGCTGGAGGAGGCTCGTGAGGCCCTGGCGAGTGCCAAAGCCGAGTTGGAGCGGGCCGTGGGCGAAAGGACCCTGGCCCTGAAAGAATCCAATCGCCGCCTGGAGTTGGAGCTGGAAGAACGAGTACGGATCGAAGAGGAGCTGAGGCAAAAACACAAACTCGAGGCTTTGGGGCGCTTGGCCGGGGGCATCGCTCATGAGTTCAACAACATCCTGACCGTCATGAGCGGGAACCTGGAGATGGCACTGGACGATGCCCGATCAGGGAAGCCCGCCCTGGCATCTCTCCAGGAAATGGAATGGGCAACCAATCGGGCCACGAATCTGGTGTCTCAGATTCTCGCCTTCAGTCGGATGGACCAGGCCACGCACTCGGTCTTCCCCATCCGACCGATGTTGGAGGAGACCATCGTCTCTCTTGGACAGGCACTGCCCGATGGGATCGAGCTCAGCCTGCACATCCAGGGAGACCTGGGTAGCCTTCGAGGAAGTCGGGAGCAACTGAAGCAGGTTCTTGGCAACCTGGTCTCCAACTGTCGCAAAGCGGTTTCCCCGGAGGGTGGGAGGATTCAGGTCCAAGCCTCACCCTGGCGGGCTACCGCACTGGAGTCGGCTCGGGTGGATCTGGAGGAAGGCACGGAGTGCGTCAGAATCCAGATTTCAGACAACGGCCGCGGGATACCATTCCAGGATCAGGATCGGGTATTCGATCCGTTCTTCACGACCCATGAGGTGGGCCAGGGGGTGGGCCTGGGCCTTTCAGTGGCCCACGGAATCACCCGAAGTCATGGTGGAGACATCTCGCTTGAGAGCGAGCCGGCACGAGGAACCACCGTTACCCTGGTCTTCCCGAGTATTCCTTCGGATCTGGAGGGTGACCTCGGGTCCCAAGTGAAGGGCCCCGAGCCGGAAGAGACACGGATTTTGGTGGTGGACGATGAGACGGCCATCGTTCGCCTGGTGAGTCAGACGTTGTCCAAACAGGGATATGAGGTCACCCACTTTCCCACCCCTGAAGAGGCGCTGGCCTCCTTCAAGGACCATCCCCATGACGTGGACCTCCTCCTCACCGATCTGAGCATGCCGGAGATGCGGGGGGACGAGTTGGGGATGGAGATCCGAAAAGAGCGGCCGGGCTTTCCCATCCTCATCATGACGGGTTTCGGGGGATTCCTCGACCTTGCCACCTTGGCCAGAGGGGGACCCACCTCGATCCTCCCCAAGCCCTTCAGCGGCGACTCACTCCTGCATGCCGTTCGCGGCGTTCTTCGAGACGCCGAGGCAAAGAAAGCGTCTCTGGGCTGAGCCCCTTCCTTCCGACCCGAACCCCCCCGTCAAACCCCGATCTTGGGGAGAATTCTGAAGATCCCGGACATGGCGAAGGCGGCTACCGTGAGGCAAACGAGGCCGGTAACCGGCTCCCCATAAAGGAAGAACCCGGTCCCAAAAAGGGCGCCGTAGACCGCCGCCAATCCAAGAAACCACCCCAGGAATCCAGCCGCCACCCCACCGGCCATGGGGCCGGGATCGGAGGGGTCCAGACTCAGGATCCGACGCCAGCCCTTCCCGAAGGGCCGATGCTGCTCATAGAAGGACCTCAAGGTCTTCTCGTCGGCCGGCGGAGTAAGAAGGGTCACGGTGACCCACCCTATGGTCGTGATGACGACCCCGATGACCAGTTGGAGGGAAGCATCCAGGGGCGGGAAGCCCAGCATTCGATGGAAGAACTGGAAATAGGCCGCCACAGAAAACGACACGATCATGGCGGAAACTTCACTCCATGCGTTGATGCGCCACCAGAACCACCGGAGGAGAAAGACCAATCCGGTGCCGGCCCCGATCTGGAGTAGGATCTGGAAGGCCTGGAGGGCATTCTCCAACCAAAGGGCCACGATTCCGGCCAGGATGATCAGGGCGACGGTGGTCCAGCGGCCTACCGTCACGTAGTGCCGATCAACTTCGTCCGGGTTGATGAACCGACGGTAGAAATCGTCCACCACATACGATGCACCCCAATTCAAATGAGTGCTGATGGTCGACATGTAGGCGGCGGCCAATGAGGCGACAACAAGTCCCAGAAGTCCGCTGGGCAGAAACACCAGCATGGCAGGATAGGCCAGGTCATTTCGGATGATGGACGGATCCAGATTCGGAAAGGCTGCCTGGATGGAGTCCAGAGATGGATAGACCAGCAGGGAGGCCAACCCAACCAGCACCCAGGGCCAGGGCCGGAGAGCATAGTGGGCGACGTTGAACCAGAGCGTGGCTCCCATGGCCTCTTTCTCGTCCCGAGCCGCCAGCATCCGTTGGGCTACATACCCCCCACCCCCGGGCTCCGCCCCAGGGTACCAGGTGCTCCACCATTGGACCGCCACCGGGACGATGAACACGGCTGCCGCAGTCCTCCAGTCGGTGAAGTCCGGAAGGAAGCCGAGTTTCCCCTGAAGCTCCGGGGCGCTCATGAGCCCGGTGAGGCCACCGACCTCCGGCTGGATGAGGGCGAAATAAGCCGCCGCCACCGATCCTACCATGGCCACTACGAAGAGCATGAGGTCTGTGACCACCACCCCCCAGAGGCCCGAGGTGGCCGAGTATAGCACCGTCACCGTACCGGCCAGGAGAACGACTTCATACTTGCCGACCCCCAGAAGGACGCCACCGATCTTGATGGCCGCCAGCGTCACGGTGGCCATGATCATCACATTGAAGAAGACGCCGAGGTAGATGGACCGGAACCCCCGCAGGAAAGCCGCGGGTGAACCCGAATACCGAAGCTCATAGAAGGCCATGTCCGTGAGGGCACCGGAACGCCTCCAGAGCTTGGCGTAGAAGAAGACCGTACCCATCCCCGTGATGACGAAGGCCCACCAAAGCCAGTTCTGGCTCACTCCACCGGTCCGAACCATATCCGTGACGAGGTTGGGGGTATCGGTGGAGAAGGTCGTGGCTACCATGGAGGTGCCCAGGAGCCACCAAGGGAGTTTCCGCCCAGCCAGGAAGAACTCATCGGTTCCCTTCCCCGCCCGCCGAGCAAAGAAGAGCCCGACCACCAGGACGATCGCCCCGTAGGCCAGAACCACCACCCAGTCTGTCGTGGTCAGCTGCATGCCTTCACCTCAGGAATTCTGTCGGTTGTGGGTCACCAGAGACGGTCCGGATACTGCCCCTCTCGGATGAGCTCCCGAATGCCACCGGCCACCCATTCCCAGTCCTGAGGATGGGTGATGCCGAAGAAGCGGTCGTGGGTCCGAAGGACCCGGACGCGAGCTTCCCGGTTCGCGACGAGTCGGTTGACCTCAGTGGGAATCAGGAACTCGGCCTCGCCTCCCGACCCCTTGTCGTTCATCGAATCCGCCACCACGCTCTCCAGAAAAGCCTGGAACCCGGCCTCCAGAAGGGGAAATATATCGGGGGTGAAGATCCAGAAATTGGTGGAGGCCGGTTCCTGTCCGGAAAGAACCATCGCTTCCCCATCCAGAGAGACCCCACTGACATAGCTCTCCATCTGCCGGACCTCACAGGACTCCTGGACTTCCTCCAACCAGCCCCGCCGGTCAACCCTGCAAACGCCCCTGGTAACACCTCCATGGCGGGTCAGGGTGTCGCCCAACGTGTAGGCAACCAGTCCGAAAGCCGGGGGATCGCCAGGATCGGGCCGAAGCACGTTCCTCATCAAGGAGAGCCCCTGAGAGAAGGCCGAGGGGCCATAGAAGTCGTCGGCGTTGAGGAGGACGAAGGGATCCGGAAGGAGGTCCCAAGCGGTGAGAAGGGCGTGAGCCGTCCCCCAGGGTTTCTCCCGTCCCGCGGCGATTCCAGCCGGGAGACCGCGATCCTCCCCCTCCCCCTCCCTACTCTCCCCTGGGAGGTCGTTCAGCATCTGATGGTGGAAAACGACTTCGAGCTCCTCCGGCCATTTTTGTGCGATATGGGACCGAAACTCCTTCTCCAACTCTTCTCGGATAATGAGGACAACCCGGGAAAAGCCTGCCCGGAGGGCGTCGAACACTGCGTAGTCCAGAAGGGCTTCCCCCAGGGGGCCCACCGGCTCGAGCTGCTTCAGACGCCCATAGCGGGTGGACATCCCCGCAGCAAGCAGTACGATGGTTGAATTCATGGCCCCTACGGTAGTGGATTCGCCACCGTTTTGCACCAATCTCCGGATTTGCGCCGGAGACCCGTTTGTCGATCTTCAGGACCCGCGGAGGTGAAGACCCCCACATCGGGTCCCTGTGGGCCCTCCGGTCCCGGCCCAACAACCCCGAGGGCCTCGAATGCCGACGAGCCTGACGACGCTGAATAAGACCGTTACCTCGTGCCGACGCTGCCCACGTCTGGTCCGATGGCGGGAACAGGTGGCGCGGGAGAAGCGAGCGGCTTTTGCCGAGGAGGATTACTGGGGGCGTCCGGTTCCAGCATTCGGAGACCCAAAGGCCCGGGTCCTGGTGGTTGGCCTGGCCCCTGCTGCCCACGGTGCCAATCGTACCGGGAGGATGTTCACCGGGGATCGATCCGGGGACTGGCTCTACCGCGCCCTTTTTCGGGCCGGGTTCGCCAATCAACCCCATTCGGTGGGCCGGGGAGATGGATTGAGGCTCACCGACTGCTACATCTCCGCAGCGGTACGGTGTGCCCCCCCGGCCAACAAGCCTACTCCACACGAGCGGGACGCCTGCCAGCCGTACCTCGAGGCGGAGTTGGAGCTCTTGAAGAAGGTCGAAGTGGCGGTAGCCCTGGGGAAGTTCGGGTACGACCAGCTATGGAGGATCCTCCTGGCCCGTGGAGAAGCCCTGCCCAGACCCAGGGTTCCCTTCGCCCATGGAGTTGAAGTGGGGGTCCGCCCAGGCCTCTCCGTCCTGGGATCCTACCACCCGAGCCAGCAGAATACCTTCACCGGCACCCTTACCGAGGAGATGTTCGACGACATCTGGCGGAGAGCCCGAGAGATCGTGGCAGGGTGACCGACCTCCCCTCGCGGGAAGACGTCGGAGCCACCACCCTTCTCACCCCCGCCAAAACCTACTTTCCTCGGAAAGCCACGGCCGGATCGACCCGGGTGGCCCGGCGAGCCGGGATATAGGCCGCCACCAGGGCGGTGATCCCCAAACCGAGGGCCACACCGCCGAACACCATGGGATCCGCAAGCCTGGCCTCGAAGACCAGAGACCGGAGGAACTGACCCAGGTATCCAGCGGCCAGGAGGCAGATGAAGATCCCACTCCCAGCCAAGAACATCCCCTGCCTCACCACCAACCACCTCACGTCACCGGGCTCGGCGCCAAGGGCCATGCGGATTCCGATCTCATGCACTCGCTGACCCACCAGGTACGCCAGGACGCCGTAGATCCCTACCGCGGCAAGAAGCAGGGCGATGCCAGCGAAAACACCCATGAGCAGAAGGCTGAACCGCTGCCTCGCCACCCCACCGGCCAGGAGGTCCTCCATTGGGCGTACTCTGAAAAGGACCAGGTTCGGATCCACGGCCCTCAATTCCTCACGGACGGAGCTGACGAGAGAGGAAGGATCTCTCTGATAAGACACAGCCTGGATCAAGGCCCAGTTCCGGTTTCCAGCGAACTGAACGTGCGGAATGAAGGTCTGCGGAGATTCCGCCCCGTACACGTCATGGGGAACGTTCTCCACCACACCGACCACCCTTCGAGGAACTCCGGCGGCATAGAGGAGCTTGCCGATAGGATCCTCACCGGGAAAATCACGGTCTCGCACGAACTCGTTGATGATACAGACCGGGTCCGAGTCCTCTCGGTCCTGGGGGCCGAAGAACCGACCCGAAACAAGGTCGATGCTGAGAGCTTCGAAGTAGTCCCCGGCGACCATCCGCATGTCGGACCCATTCCAGTCGCCGGAGAACTCCTCACCGGCCATCCTGGTGACCCCCCAGTCGTGATAGCGTCCCTGAACCGGGAGCCAGGAAGAGGCGCCGACGGCCGTTACCCCCGGCAGTGCCCGTACTCTGGGGAAAAGAGCGTCGTAGAACTGGACCCGATCGACCCCTTCCGGATACCGGGAATCGGGAAGGTGGACCTCATAGGTCAACACGCCCTCGGACTCGATCCCGAGATCGATACCCTGGAGAGCTGAGAAGCTGCGCATGAGGATCCCCGCTCCAACCAGGAGGACCAACGCGACGGCCACCTCGGAAACCACCAGGACCGAGCGGAGCCTCTGGTGCCCCCTGCCCACGGTGCTGCCCCGATCCCCCTCCCGGAGGTCGCCAGCCAGATTGGGCCGAGAGAGCCGGAGAGTCGGGGCAAGCCCGAACACAAGACCCGTGGCCAGAGAGACCACCAGGGTGAAGAGGAGGACAGCTCCGTTCAGGCCGAGTTCATTCACCCTCGGCAGCCCTTCCGGAGCCAGCGCCACCAGGAGCTGGATCCCGACCCACGCCAAGCCGAGGCCGAGGATTCCACCCAACAACGCCAGGACGAGGCTCTCCGTAAGAAGCTGGCGAACCAGGCCCCCACGCCCCGATCCCAGGGCCGCCCGGACCGCCAACTCCCTTCCTCGTGAGAAGCTCCTGACCAGAAAGAGGTTGGCCACATTCACGCAGGTGCTGAGGAGGACCAGCGCCACCGCGGCCATGAGAACCCATAGGGTCGCCCGGGTGTCGCCCACCCGGTCCTCGTGAAGGGGAAGGATCTGGGTCAACCAGGTCCCCCCCTCGGAGGAGATCTCCTCAGCGATGGTCCGCGAAAGGACCTCCATTCGATCCCGGGCCTGGGCGAGTGTCACACCGGGGGCCATGCGGGCCACAACCGAGAGATAGTGGTTCCCCCAACTGTTCCGGTCGTGAGCCGGATCCAGGTTCTCCGGGGTCCAGACCTCTACAGGCCGGGCCAGCGGCCCCTGAAAGCCCGGGGGCATCACCCCAATCACGTCGTGGGACACCCCGTCCAGCTCGATGGACCGTCCCAGCACGTCTTCAGCCCCAGCCAGGTGCCGTTGCCAGAGTCCGTGGCTGATGACGGCCAGGGGGACGCCACCCCGTTCCTCTTCTCTGCTGAAGCTCCTTCCTCGGGCCGGGGCCACACCCAGAACCTGAAAGAACTCCGAGCTGACGGGCATCCGCACGATGCGTTCGGGCCGGTCGCCGCCAGTGAGGTCCGCCCCCATCTCCCGGTAGCTGTAGAAGGCGGCCACATCGGAAAAGACCTCCGACCGCTCCCTGTATTCCAGATAGTCCAAACCGGTGACGTAGTTGAAATCGTACTGTCTCTCACCGGACTCCGAGTCTTCCCAGACCTTGTAGATCCGGACCAGCTCCTCCGCCGCGGGATAGGGAAGCGGCTTCAGGAGAATTCCGCTCAAGACGGAGAACACCGCCGTGTTGGCCCCGATTCCGACCGCCAATGTGAGGACGACGACCAGAGAGAAGCCGGGCCTTTTTCGAAGGGAGCGGACAGCGGTGCGAAGGTCTCTGAGAAGGGGGTCCATACAATCCTACAGGAGGGAGGAGATGACAGGGCAGAGTCCATGGTTAGACGGACCCACGAAACGAAAAGGTTGGAAAGTCGGCCTTTCTTCCTACTTCCCGAGGGCCAGATGCCTCCTAGATTTCCAGCTCGATGATCTCCGGTACCAACCCGGAGGAAGTAACCTGAATCCGCCCCACGGAGATTGGCAGGTCGAACCGGCGATGCCCCGCCGCCCCGGGGTTGAAGAAGATGACTCCTTCCTCCTCGCGGATTTCAGGCCGATGAGAATGGCCAAAAACCACAGCGGCGCATCCCGCAGCCCCTGGATTCAGATCGAGGGTATCCACGTCGTGGAGGAGGTAGATGAAATACCCTTCCACCTCCACACCCTGCGTCCCCTCCAGGCTTCGACCCAACTCGCCCCCATCCATATTGCCCCGAACCGCCACGACGGGGGCGAGTTCCTCCAAAGCGGTGAGAATCGAGGGATCCCCCACGTCCCCTGCGTGGAGGATCAGCTCTGAACCCTTCAGAGCTTCCAGCGCCTCGGGTCTCAGGAGTCCGTGGGTGTCGGAGATGACCCAGATGAGCATCTCAGTCCACCTTGTGGAGGTAGACGTCCCGCTGGGGATAGGGGATGGAACAACCGGCCGCCTCGAGCTTCTCTTTCAGGGTCCGCTGGAGATCGAAACGAAGTCCCCAATAGTCTTCAGCTTTGCACCAGGGACGGACCACCAGATTCACAGATGAGTCGGCCAACTCACTCACGGCTACCAGGTATTCTGGCTCCGAAAGGACCCGGTCGTCAGCATCCAGGACACCCTTGATGGTATCCATGGCCAGGTCGATATCATCGTCATAGGAGATCCCGAATACCATATCGTTTCGTCGCGTAAGGTTATGGGAGAAGTTCTTGATAATGCCACCGTAGAGGACGGAGTTCGGTACCACGATCCGAACGTTGTCCGGGGTGTTGAGGATCGTAGCGAAGAGGCCAATGGAGTCTACGGTCCCAGCTGTGCCACCAGCGTCGACGAAATCGTCGACGCCAAACGGGCGGAAGATCAGGAGCATCACCCCGGCCGCCACATTCGAGAGGGCCCCCTGCATGGCAAGGCCCACCGCAAGGCCGGCCGCGCCCAACATGGCCAGGACCGATGCGGTCTCCACCCCCATCATTCCCAGCGCGGCCACGGCGGCAACGACCAGGACCAGGTAGTAGGAGAGGCTGGTGATGAACTTCTCCAGCGTCTCGTCGAAATCCGTACGGTTGAAGATCTTTCGGATCCCGCGCCGGACCCACTTCGCCACGAACAGCCCGACGATCAAAACCGCGACCCCTCCCAGGAAATTCAGAATCCATTCCGTGAGGGCTGGCGCCAGCTCGGTCCACAGGTCAGCGAGCTGGCCGGTGATTTCTTGCGTCGAGGGGTTTTGCATTGGGTTCTCCGGTGGAATTTCGGGGAAGAGTCGGCCCGGAATGTAAGGCTACCTACCACCCGGCCAGGGCCTGGCCTCCGGTCCTCCTACAGGCTGGAAGGTGGTCCCGGGACGGGTCGCCTCGCGGGTGGCGAGATTGAACCGGTCCCCTGGCGCAAGAAAGTAGAATCGACCCTCATCCCCCACCATCTTCTGGTTGTCGTAGATGAGAACGTACGCTTCCCCGATGACTTGGAACTGGTCGCCCTGGACAACGATGGCCGTGTTTTCGTCGATCCCGATGCCGAGGAGCTCGGGTCGTGCCTCGATGATCTCGATGAGATCGAAGTGCCGGTTCCGCTGCAGCACGTGTTGGTCGATGGCCGTGTCTTTCAGGAAGCCGAAGCCCACCTCGTGGTCCCCCATCATGATGGTGTTGGTCCGGGTGTCCCCCCTTGCCAGGTAGGATCCCTGGATCGAGGCTCCCGCTGACGAACCCCCGATGACGCCACCTCGATCCAGGAGCTTCCGAAACTCCCCTTCGGTTCGAGTGCCGAGGTACGAGTCAGCCAGACGCCATTGCCGCCCGCCGGGAAACCAGACTCCATTCGCCTCGGCGATGGGCTTCACGAAGGCCTCCGTATCCGCTTCCGCCGGGTCGTTCGTATGAAGGACAGTGAGGTTGAAGGCCCCCAACGAATGGAAAGCCCTGAGGCCCCCGTAGAACTCGTCGTATTCTTCCGCCCCCCCTGCCGTGGGGATGATGACGATGGGTGCCTGGGGCCCCCCGGCAAGCTGGATGAAACGCTCCAGTATGGCCGGGTCCTGCATGGCGCCCCCGACGATGACCAGGGACCCGTTGGCCGGGCCTACCTCCTGTGAGGAAGCCCGGGAACCGGGTAGGGCGAGGGCAAGGAAGACCAGAAGAAGAAGAGTCCGGATCATTTGATGGTTTCCGTAAGAAGGGGGGTTTGCGGAGGAGGGCTCGCTGCGCCGTTTCATTTTGAGATGACTTTGACCAGAACAGCCAACAGTCCAATGACCAGAATCAAACCGAAGAGTAACATGGGCATGATAGAGTCGATCTCCACCTCTCCGTTCGCCCGTAAGAAGAAAAAGACGCCCCCCAACACCGCCATGAGGAGTCCGAGCCCAAGACTGGCCACGAGTGGAGCCCTCGGACTCCCTGTTCGGGTCGAGAGCTGGGCCAGGTGGATGGCCGCCTTCACCTCGTGGGAGGTCGTCGCGGGATGAGCCCTCTGGTATTCCTCCAGAACCTTGGTCAGAAGACCGGCCAACTCCCGTGTTCTGGGCGATGGCGGCGGAGTCGGCGTCGGGGTGACAATGGGGACATATGTCATGGCCTGCACTTCCTGCTTTCAGGTGAATCTGGGGCGCTTCTCCGGGAGTGGAGCCCAGGGGGCTGAATCGCTCCGGGCCTGGGGTCTACCCCTCTCCAGAATACGCCGAACTGACCGGCCCTCTTCGAAAGAAAGAGTCTCGATGGAGTGGAGGCTCGACGGAGCGGCCGTGAACCCCAGCTAGAGCGGCCTTCTCCCCACGAACTGGACCACGGCCCCAAGTCCCCGGTGGAGCGATCCTTCGTGGACTTCCCGCTCGATCTCCTGCGCCACCAGAGGCTCCAACTCTTGGAAATCGCGCTCCAGAAGCGCTAGATCCATGAGGCGGTCGAGATGGGGTGGGCCACCGGTGCCGTGCTCGAGCTGCTCAGGCCGGTACGCTTCGAGGATCAGGACGCCCCCGGGGGCCAGGCCCCGAACCACGGATCGATGCACCTTTTCCCGCAGCTCAGGGGGTAGGTGGAAGAAGATCGACACGATCCCTTCCCACTCCCCTTCCACCAGGTCGAAATCTTCGATGGACGATACCACCGTCTCCACGAATACTCCCCGCTCCTGGGCCAGCGCCTGGGCCTTGTCCAACCCGATCTGGGAGCGATCCACACCCACCACCTCGTACCCCTGTTCGGCGAGGAAGACCGAGTTCCGCCCCTCCCCTTCCCCAAGACATAGAACCCGGCCTTCAGGAATCTGATGAGCCTGCTCTCTCAGGAAATCGTTGGGCTCTGTTCCGAAGATCCAGCCCTCCTGGGCATACCGTTCGTCCCAGCGAGTCATGGCTTTCCTCCCAGCAACAAATCCGAAGGGGGATCCAAGATAAGGATAGCTTCCTATAGCAAAGCATGGTTGTCAAACGGTCCCGACCCCAGTCAGACAGCGGCATCACCTGCCGGGACTCCGGAGCACCTCTCGGACCACCGGCAAGACAACCTCGACCCACCGCCGGTACTGCTCGCCGCTAGGGTGGAGACCATCGGAAGCCACCAGTTTTCGGTCGGGGTCTGCTTCACGGCTGATACCGGTGACGTCTACGTAGGACACCCCCCGAGCGACGGACTCCGCCTGGTTCGCTGCGTTGAAGGCATCGATCTCGCCGGCAATGGCGCGGCCTTCCCTGTCCTCGGCAAAAGGCGTCACCCCCCAATCAGGGATCGACAGGACGACCACCCTCTCGGGGTGCCCCCCGGCATAACCCACAGCCCTCTCAAGGAGCCCCCTGAACTGGGCCCGGTACTCCTCCAGCGAGCGTCCGCGGTATTGGTTGTTCACCCCGATCAGGAGCGTGACCAGATCGAATGGAGCTTCCGGCCCAACTTCATCGATTCCCTCGTCCAACTCATCGGTGGTCCACCCGGTGCGCGCAATGATCAGCGGATCATCCACGGAAGACCCTTCGTCCCGGAGTCGTTTGACCAACTGGACAGGCCATCGGAGAGAGGAGTCCACCCGCTCACCGATGGTATAGGAGTCGCCCAGGGCGAGGTAGGTGAGAGGCTCTGAGGTCATCTCGTTTCCCTGCGGGGGAGGGTCCTGGTTCTGGCAGTTGCTCAGGGTCAGCAGGAGAAGGCACCCGCACACACATCGCTTATCCCAAGGTCCCATTGGTTGTTTCCTTGACAGTCCTCGACCCCATCGACCGGCTTCGCAGCGTTCAGACTCCACAATAGAGCGTTGGGGAGCTTCCCGCGACCGGCAAAACGTAGGGCGGGATCGGTGGAACTTCCCGCCCCGCTGGAGGGTTTTCCTCTCATCTCCACACAGTTCAACAGACCAACCCAGGAGGACCTCATGTCCGATTCCCCGGCTCGTGGCCGATTCGTCTGGTACGATCTGATGACTCCCGATCCTGAAGGTGCCAAAGCCTTCTACAAGAATGTCGTCGGCTGGACCATGACGGACTTCGAGGGATCCCAAGAGGGTGAGGGTGGGCCCTACGAGATGTGGACGGTGGGCGAAAAGCCCGTGGGCGGGCTCATGGCATTGCCGGAGGAGGCCCAGGCTCGGGGGGCTCCGCCGCACTGGTTGGCTTACGTCACCGTACCGGATACGCATGCCGTGGTAGCGAGGACGACGGAGTTGGGGGGATCGGTCCTAAAGGAGCCCACCACCATGCCCGGCGTCGGGACCTTCGCCGTTCTCTCCGATCCGAATGGAGCCGTCTTCGCACCCTACACACCCGAGACGGATGACCCCACCTACGGCGCCGCACCTCCCTCCCATGGGGAGTTCTCCTGGCATGAGTTGGGCACCACCAACTATGAGGCGGCTTTTGAGTTCTATTCCTCCCTGTTCGGCTGGAAGGTCGATGAGGACATGGATATGGGGGAGCACGGGATCTACCGCACCTATGCGTCGGAGGACGACCTCGGATTCCCCTACGGCGGAATGTTCAACAAACCCCCCGAGATGCCCGGACCTGCTGCATTCTGGCTCTACTACATCAGCGTACCGGATATGGAGGCCGCGGTGGCCCGGGTGAAGGAGAACGGAGGAGAGGTGTTGGTGGGGCCCATGGAAGTGCCGGGCGGTGACTTCATCACCCAGTGCAAGGACCCCCAGGGGGCCATGTTCGCCCTGCACTCCACCGGCCAAGGATAGCCGGAGGAGAGGGTGCCACCCGCGTCCCTCTACCCTCTACCCTCCGGCGGACCACACGTAAAGGGCAAACCCGGCGAGCACGAGGTCGAAAGGGATGGAGAAGGCCGGAAATCCCTCGGGGAATCCGTCTCCATAGGCTGTGGCGTGATGGAGGAAACTCCACAGGCAATGGAGGAGAAAAGCGACACCCAGTAGCACAGGTGAAGCCCAGAGCCCTGCCAATCCCAGGGTGGTCAGGAATACGGCCACGAACCAGTGGAGAGGCGATGAGCCGGATTGGGGGTCTGCCATGGCCATGCCCGGGTAGGCCCCCGACATCACCCCCAAAACCACAGCCAGGAAAGGAAAAACCAGGACTTCGGGAAACACTGCCGCGACGCCGAGAGTGACCCCCCCGACCAGTAAGCCCTTGAGCACCTAAACCTCCGTTCAGGGAATTCCGGTGCCCCCTACCCCAACCCCCTCCTGGCCGAATTTCAGAACCTGGGAGAGGCCCCCTACCCCATTTCTCCCTCCCAAGAGGCATCGGGCTGTGGCTGGAGGCAAGAGCACGACAGGAGGTCACCCCCTTCACGGTATTGAGGTGGGTTGGACCCAGAGCTGTTACATGCGGGCGCTTGAGCTTCTGTCCGGAGACGACCAATGTTGAGAACAGTCGGTAGCGATCCGGAGACCCCGACGCCGAACCCCATTACAGGTGGGCCCGAAATGGATAGGACCAAATGCTCCAGCGTTTTCCCCGCGACCTTTTCCCTGGTCGTCGTCCTCGGAGGGTGTGCCCTGGGGATGGGAGGGCCGGAACTCTCGCCGATGCACCGTCAGTTTGCTCGGACCATGGACATCCATACCGGGGTGCTCGTGGGTGACCTGGAACGGGCCCAAGCCGCTGCGAAGTGGCTGCTGGGACAAACACACGACAGCCGGGTCCCCTCCGGGGTGGAAGAGTACCAGGCCCGGCTTCTCGAATCCGCCGCCCAGATCGCCGAAGAGGACGAAGCCGGACCCATCGCAGGACAGGTTGGCCAGATGGCCGCCGCCTGTGGGAACTGCCATCGGGCCGTGGACGGCGGCCCTCGTTTCGCCGTCGGATCGGAGGCCGGCGAAGGCGGGAGCACAGCCAGGCATATGATCCGGCATCTGTGGGCCGTGGACCGGATGTGGGAAGGGCTGGTGGGCCCCTCCGAAGACTCCTGGATGGCCGGGGCGCAAGCTCTTTCACAGGAGTGGGATGGGACCGAAGACCTGATTCGACGATCGGCCTCACCTGAACAAGCCAGGGCGTTCCTCACCCGGCTGAACCGCCTGGCGGGTTCTGCTGTCTCTGCAACGACCCAAGAGGCCCGAGCCGCCGTCTATGGTGACGTCCTGAAGAGCTGTGTCGGCTGCCATGGCCAACGAGCTCTCCCGGAAGAGCCTTAGCGCTCCTTCCGTTTCAGCTCCAGCTCGTGGAACCAGAGGTCATCATTGGGAACGTCCAGCTTCACCTCCGTGACCTGTCCGTAGGGATCCAGGAGGAAGCTCGCCACTCCGGACCCGAACCAGGCAAATGTCTCCCGCCATTCCAGGAGGAAGGTGTCGTGGTGGAGGTGGGTCAGCTCCGCCACCAGGTCTGGGTTGGGTAACAACCGGAGGACCAACCCTCCTCCCTCCACCGATATGGTGGCGTCCCCCATCACCAATGCCGGTTGTGTTGTCTACGGCGCGTTGATCGGCCTGCTGGTCACCGTGATTCGTTTCTGGGGTGGTATGCCCGAAGGTGGGATGTACGCCATTTTGCTGGCAAATGCGGCCTCGCCTCATATCGATGGCCTTATTCAGCCCCGTGTATTTGGCACGGGGAGGGGCTGAGCCATGGAAACTGCCAGCCACGGTAGCGCTCCCCCGAGACCCGCCAGTTGGCCAATGTATCGCGCGCTGGTAGGGGTGGGTGTGGCCTGCGGTTTATTGATTGTTT